>JACMRC010000324.1 GCA_014376655.1 Mucilaginibacter sp.
AAGAGGGTCGCAACTTTTTTTATTCCCCCTCTTTACGCCGAAGGCGGAGAGAGGGGTGACGAGCTTAGCGATGTCGGGGTGAGTCCCCGGCGCGCGTTCCGCCAACTACTTACTCTTTACCAATCACCGACAATATATTCCCTGCCGGGTCTTTAAACCAGGCAATATCCGGCCCGTGGCCATTACCGCGTACAATACCCTTTGCATCGGCTTTCATGTATTCGCTATCGTATTGTTCAAATACAATTCCTTTCGCTATTAGGCCATCAACGGCTTTTTCCAGGTCGGCAACCGGGAAGTTAAGTACTGTAAAAGTAGCCGGTTCATGGTTAGGTTTTGGGTATAGCATGATATTGCTGCTGCCCGATACATGTACTTCTATAATCCCCATTGGGTTATCGCTTACTGTTAAACCTAAAACCTCGCTGTAAAACTTTTTGGCTTTTTCCAGGTCGTTTACCGAGAAACTGCTGAATGCTTTTGAATCCTTGAACATAATTTTTTGTTTTTACTAAGTTACCTTTTGATAAGATCTAACGTAATGGGCATATCAGCCAATTACAGGTGGCATTTAAGACATTAACACCCAAAACCGATAATTAGTTTTTTTATAGATATTTGCCGCAGCAAAACCCGAATGAAAAGGATCCTACCCACCATTGTTATAGCCCAGTTTTTTTGCACCTCGGTTTGGTTTGCCGGCAACGCCATTATGGGCGATATTGCCAAACAGCTAAATTTAGAACCCGCTTACCTGGCGCATTTAACCAGTGCCGTGCAATTAGGGTTTATTACAGGCACGCTCATCTTCGCCATCTTAAGCATAGCCGACAGGTTTTCGCCGGTTAAGGTTTTTTTTAGCTGCGCGATGATTGCAGCATTTATAAATCTTTGCGCAAGTGCAGACGGTATTAATGCCACAACTTTAATGTTATGCCGCTTTGTTACCGGGTTTTTCCTTGCGGGAATCTATCCGGTAGGCATGAAAATAGCATCCGACCATTATCAGCAAGGTTTAGGTAAATCACTTGGATTTTTGGTAGGGGCACTGGTGTTAGGTACTGCTTTTCCGCACCTGTTAAAAACCGTTACCGCCGCCTTACCGTGGAAATACGTTATATATTCAACCTCCGCTTTATCTGCATTAGGCGGCTGCGCCATGTTGTTGTTGGTGCCCGACGGGCCAAACCGTAAGCAGGGACAAAAACTAAACTTCGACGGATTTTTAAGCGGCTTTCGCGATAGCAAATTCAGGGCCGCAGCTTTTGGATATTTCGGCCACATGTGGGAGCTATACGCGTTTTGGGTATTTGTGCCCGTGATATTATCGGCTTATAAAGAACATTACTCGGCGGCAACGTTTAACGTTCCGTTCCTGTCCTTTCTAATCATCGCATCTGGTAGTCTGGCCTGCGTTTTCAGCGGGATCATATCGCAACGCTTCGGAGCTAAAAAAATCGCTACAGCAGCTTTAACTATCTCTTGTATCTGTAGCCTAATATCTCCCATACTATTATTTGCTAACGCGACATTGGCTTTTATCGTTTTCATGTTTATATGGAGCATGGCCGTAATTGCCGACTCGCCGCTGTTCTCAACCCTCGTAGCCCAAAACGCGCCAATTGCCACAAAAGGCAGATCATTAACCATTGTAAATTGTGTTGGGTTTAGTATTACCATCATCAGCATACAGCTGATAAATGCTTTGCGTACGCCTGTTAATGCACAATATATTTATATGTTACTGGCCGTGGGGCCGGTGTTGGGGTTGTGGGCGTTGAGGGGAAAAAACGCTAAAGCATCATAAATTTAAAGCAATGGCCTTGCGCGATTCCCCTCTTGAGAGTAATCATATACGACTTGGGACAAGTTGTATATAATTACTCTCTGAGAGACCCTGCTGAGACAGTTATATGGATGTGTTGTTTGTGGAATAAGATTTAAAACAGATATTAGCTATCCAAACAAACCAACAATGACAGACTATAAAATGGAAGCCGCGAAGGCCGCGTTGCAATTTATAAAACCCGGGCAAACTATTGGGGTGGGTGCAGGGTCTACCATCGCTAATTTAATAGGCTTGCTGGTCGCGGATAACGGACTGGCATCAACCATTACTTTGGCAACGTCGTCATTTAAAACTGCCGGGCTAATCATGGAAAAAGGGCTTAACCTAAAAGCTGCCGAGCATTTAACCAAACTGGATCTTTACTTTGACGGCTGCGACCAGTTCGATGCACAATTAAACGCGCTTAAATGCGGCGGCGGCATCCATACATCCGAGAAGATCCTGGCATCCTTAGCTGATGAATTTATTTTATTGGGCGATGCCGGTAAGTCGGTTAAGAATTTAGATATCACTTATCCGCTGGTGTTAGAGGTACTGCCTACCGCTTTGCAATTGGTACAGCAATGGATCATCAAAAACATCCCAACGGCGAAAACTACCATGCGCCTAAGCACGCAAAAAGACGGCGCGGTAATTACAGAAAACGGCAATTACCTGCTTGATATTTATTTCGCCGAACTATGGCCGCTCGAAAAAATGAATGCCATTAAAATGGTACCCGGTGTTGTGGAACATTCGTTGTTTTTGGGGATTGCTAAGAGGGCTGTTGTTGCGGGTAAGGATGGGGTGAAGATTTTAACGCCTCGGTAGCAGGTTGTTTACCTGTCCGCGTCGACTCACCCGGTCTGCGCTTCGCTGGACCACCCTCTCTTCGCCTTCGGCGGAAAGAGGGTAACGGAAGGAATTTAGATATAAACATCCCCTCTTTCCCGCTTGCGGAAGAGAGGGGTGACGAGCGAAGCGATGTCGGGGTGAGTAAACGGCGCGCGTTCAAACCCGCTGACTTTGTATCAAAACAATTACCATCACCACTTTTATAAACAACAATATTTTCATAGTATTGAGTGCCAAACGTTTTAACCAATTAAACGCCCTTAACGGTACCGATTATTATGAAACTAAAATATACCCTTGTAGCATTGTTTATGCTGGGCAGTACTGCCTTTGCGCAACAAAAAGCCCCTGTTAAAGCAGCAGTAAAATCAACAGGTAAAACCCCGGTTGACTATGTAGACCTATACATCGGTTCTATCAATCCAAAAACCCGCAGTACTGCACCGGTAATTAAAGCGCCGGGTGGCAACATTGGTATCTTCCCGAACTTTAGCCCGGATATGGAAGATTTTTACCTGGCTGATAAAATCTTTGGTTTCCCTATCGGGATAGGTAGTGTAATGGTTAACAAGGGCCAGTTAAAATTGGGCGCTAAAGCAAACGCGTCAAAGTTTGATCATGACCTGGAAACCGCGACTCCCTACTATTACCAGGCGCTGTTAGAGGACCCGGATATCAATACCGAATATACCATGACCGATAATTCGGTTGTATTTAGGTTTACCGTGCCGACAGGGCAGGCTACTAACTTAATGTTAACCATGCAGGGCAATGCTACTGTTGATGTTTTGAATAATAAAGTTTTCCAGGGATATACGACAGCACGTGGCCGCAGGGCTACAGATGCTTCCGAGAAAAGATATTTCTATGCCGAGTTGATGAAGCCGGTATCAGAATTTGGCAGCTGGGAAGGTGAAGTATCAACCCCAAATACTAAAACTAAAAGCGGTAACGGAATAGGTTTCTACTTCAATTATAAACCGGCTATGGCTCCGCAAACTTTAGAGTTAAGGGTGGCAACATCAATAGCCAGTGTTGCAGAAGCCAAAGCAACTTTAGCTAAAGAAACCGGCGTGCAAACCTTCGATCAAATTAAAAATAAAATAAAGGACCGCTGGAACGCCGAGCTTGGCCTGATAAAAATTAAAGGCGGCAGCGAAAAACAACGCGCCATATTTTACAGTACTTTATACCGCACCCGTGCCTTACGTATGGGTAACGTTTGGGATACCTATCGCAGCGCCTATGCCCTGCAGGATCTGATTAAACCACAGGAATCTGTAAAAGCGATAAACAACTTCATCAAAGCTTATGAAACTACAGGCTGGCTAACCAGCTCGGGTGCTATGATAGGTAACCACTCTACCTCGGTAATTGTGGAGGCTTATTTAAAGGGCCTGCGTGGTTTTGATTTGGAGAAAGCTTATGCCGGTATGCGCAAAAACCACATGGAAGGCACCATGATACCATGGAAGGACGGCGCACCGGGAATAACCGAATTGGAGCAATGTTATTTTGATAAAGGATTTTACCCGGCGCTGCCCATCCGCACAGATGTTGACCCGAAAGCAACCGTAGATATGTACAGCCGCCTGCCTTACCAGGCTCGATGGACACCAACATTAGAGGTTAAAGAATGGGTTACAGAGGTTGATGGCTGGCACCGCAGGCAGTCGGTAGCGGTAACGTTAGAGCATTGTTATGATGATTGGTGCCTTGCCCAAATGGCGCAGGCCTTAGGTAAAACCGACGACTATAATATGTTCATGAAACGTGCGCATAATTACCAAAACCTGTACAAACCAACTATAGGTTTAATGGCACCTAAAACAGCCGATGGTAAATGGGTTGAGCCGTTTGATCCTAAATACTCGGGCGGGTTTGCCGGCGAGGGTTACTTTGCCGAAACCAACTCGTGGGTTTACACCTGGAGCGTACAGCATGATATACAAGGTTTAATTAACCTGATGGGTGGCCGCCAGCAATTTACCGATAAACTGGACGAGCTGTTTGTTACCGGCCATAGTATGGATAAATTAGCCTTTATGGGCCAGTTCCCGGATATGAC
>JACMRC010000325.1 GCA_014376655.1 Mucilaginibacter sp.
CGATGCACCAGCCACCATGCCAAAACAAAACAAATTGGAGATAGTATAAAAAGGAACCAGGTGTGCTGATTAAAAACAAATAAGGTAAGATTCTCTGCAGCTACAAATAACTTAGTATATAATACAGCGGCAAGGCCTGTAATTATTGAAGCAATCCAAAAAGGTATGGCTTGTAATGCGTTCTTCTTTAGATTTTCATTCTTTATCCTATCAAAAGATCGTTTTAATTTTATACGAAACCAAGTTACAATTTTCATTAAGAGAAGATGTCTATTACCTTGTTAATGCGTAAAATGCAGTTAAAAGCAAGTACAACGACAACGAGGATATTTGCTTTATATTTCAAATATAACCAAAGCTTGTAGCGATAGCCAATTTTTAGCTGCTTTAAAACCGAAGTTGTGAATAAGGGTATAAATCATTCGGGTGCCTTTACGCTACGTAGTGTTTCTTAATCAACGCGGTAACCTTATGGCGTATATGGGTTGAGATATTTTTCTCCCATTTTATTTTATAGCTACCATCTTCTCTTGTCGTAACCGTGAAATAGTCTTTCAGGTCACCGTTAATCTCGCTTGCGTTGTTTATTCCTATTTGGGCAAGGGCTTTATCAAATTCGTCCATGTTGTTTGTTTTTAATTCGTTTATTTTCTCGGCGGCGATTACTCACCCCGCGGCACTTCGTGCGCGACCCTCTCTTCGCCTTCGGCGGAAAGAGGGTTAATTAAAAGCCTCCCCTACTGGGGAGATTATTCATTGTATTATTGTTCTATTAGGTGTTCATGAGGGCTCCGCCGTTTAGAGGGGGCCTACTGCACCGTTATTTTAGCTTTATATTGTTTAAGCGCGTTAACTGTAACCTGCACAATCTCATCCTGCCCGGCATCCGACATTAGATATTCTTCATCTACCGGGTTATTAATAAAACCGGTTTCTATCATCACGGCAGGCATAGCGCTATGGTCCAATACCAATATCACCTGTTCTTTAACGCCTATAGTTTGGCGGCCCTCGCTTTTAAATTCCTGGTTTAGCAAGTCGCCAAAAAGGATGCTTTGCTTGCGGTACTTTTGCAGGTAAGCGTTTACCAGGATCTGGTTTACCGCATCGTCTGCACCATATCCCTGGTATTTGGTTTTGTAGTCTTTTTCAAAAGTAATGGCCGAGTTCTCACGTATTGCTTCCACCTGTTTATTAACCCGGTTATAACCGTAAACCAGTATCATAGTGCCCTTTTGCTTATGGGAACTATAACCTGTTCCTTCGGGCGATGAGTTGCAATGGATAGAAATAAACAAATTACCATTACGCTCATTAGCTATGCCGGCGCGCCTATCCAGCGGGATAAATGTATCGTCACTCCGCGTCATCACCGTAGTTATGCCGGGCATTTGTTCTTGTAAAGCTATGCGTAATTTTTTAGCTATGGATAAGGCAACGGTTTTCTCGTTAGTATGCAAACCATGCGTACCGGGGTCTTTACCACCATGCCCGGCATCAATAACAACCGTGTTAAACCTGAATGTGTTTTTCTTTGAAGTATCCTGTTTAGCAGTAAATGAGCTTAACGATACAATTAAGGCAAGCAGAATACTGTTTATCGAAACCAGCTGTAGGCTCTTAAGGGGTTTATTCATTTAGGCCTATATTATTCTTTGTTAGCGCATTTTGGGCAAAGGCCGGTAGCGCTAAAACTCAATTTTTCTAATTTAAATCCCGCCGGTAGTACTATAGGCGGCATATCCAACTCATCTAAGCAATATACATTTTTACAGTTAGTGCAGTTAAAATGTAAATGTTCGTCTTTATGGTTATGCTCTTCGCAGTCTGATGAGCAAATGGCATAATTTGCCGTACCATTCAGGTCAAATACCTTATGGATGATACCTTTTTCTTCGAATGCGTTTAGTATTCTATACAACGTAACGCGGTCAACATCGCCAATAACGCTTTCCAGATCGGGTTGTGATGTGGCAGTTTTTTTATTAACTAATAAATTCAACACCCTTAACCGCGCCTCGGTGCGTTTAAGCTGGTGCCGTTTTAATAAATGCTCGAAATGATGATTAATACCCATTTGATTAAATGATGTTTACAAAACTACTAAGAAATAGTGAGTTTGTTAATTTAAATGCGCGCCGTTTACTCACCCTGACATCGCTACGCTTGTCATCCCTCTCTTCGCCTTCGGCGGAAAGAGGGACAGGCAAATTAATATTTATTAACCCTCTTTACCGCTTGCGGAAGATAGGTTCGTCCCGACGATAGTTGGGACGGGTGAGCCATCGCCGCCTAACTCGCTACATGTTCCTAACGCCTTTTAGGATGGTTATGATTTAAATGAAAAAAATGATCTTCATTACTGCAAACGCCCACATATTTATAATTTACAAAATGCGCTGCTGCAATAGTTAACCCGCCTAACGGTACAATAATGGCTTCCTCCCAACCTTTTAAATAAATATGGCCGGCAATTACCAATACAAACCCGCTACACAATAACAATAATGGTAACGCCCGGCGGTGCGTACGGAAATAGGATAAAAAAATAGATGATACACCCAGTAATAATGCCAGTGTTATCATGCTCCACTCAAACAATGGGTTCGCTAAAAACCCTAAGCCCGCTAATGGCAAAAATGTAAACAAAACAGGCACTATAGCGCAGTGTATGGCGCATAATGTTGATGCCGTCATTCCTAAATTATCTAACCGTTTGCCAAGCTTTCTTGATGCCATGGCACAAATATACACTAATGCAACTTTATTGCATTTTATTTTTTAGAAAATTATACTTCGCTGACAGTAAATTTCGCCAAAAGAAAGAATTGACCTTGCTAACTATTTTGTTACTATTTTATGCTACATTTATTTATTATTGCTTGTATATTCATGTAAAATAAAACATTTTTGTTTTTTATGGCGTTACAACATATAAGAATATAACTTTTTTTAAGATCGTCCGTATAAGCGCTTATATATGAACCCTGATAACAAACCTGTAAGTATTTTATTAGTTGATGATGATGAAATAAATAATTTCATATCTATTAAGCTTATTAAAAAGGCTATAGACAATACCGCTATATCTGCATGCTTAAACGGAAGGTTTGCCATAGAAGAGCTTGTTGAGATTCAAAAACACGACCCTTCTTTACTACCCGACTTTATTTTATTGGATATAAATATGCCTATTATGAATGGCTGGGAGTTTTTAGATGAATACAAACGTTTAAATATCGACCCGCAAGGCAAAAGCAAGATCTACATTATATCATCATCAGTATTTAGCAATGATATTAATAAGGCAAGGTCATATCCACTGGTTAAAAACTTTATCTCGAAACCGCTAAGCGTTGATAAAATAAAAGAAATGTTTGCTGCAAATTAACACCTAGTATATCTCACAAAAAAAAAGCGCTGGGTGTGAAACCCATCGCTTTTTTTTATACCGGTGTTATAGTAAAATGATCTCCGTTATAACTGATGTTGCCTACCGGCGACGATTTTGCATGGTAGAACAATGTTGTCCAGCCTTCGGCTGCGGCTTTTTTGCCATATTCTTCGCGCAGGTCCATTGCTTTTTGGGCATCAAAATCGTATTTGGCCTTAAAGCGTCTTATTAACTGTTCGGGCTCAGGTAATTCATCGCCACCATAAAAACATTTATCGGCACCATCCTCTATCCAGAATACCTGGTGATACTGGCAATGACCGCCCGATAACTCATACCTTATTCCGGGCTTAAACTCGCCCGATCCTTCTATATAAGTAAGATGTACCGACCGCTGTAAGCTGTCAAAGATCTCTTGATGATAAGATGATGATTTGCCGCTGAAAGCAGTTTCCCATTCGCCGCGCTGTATAACATGCTCTGCACCGGGGAAGCTGGGCTCTAACTTGCCGTTACGCTCAACAACTAATCCACCCGAGTGATCATAATGCAAGTGCGACATTAAAACCAAGGTCACATCTTCGGGATCAAATCCCGCGTTGCGGATATGCTGGTGCAGGAACAATTCGTCGCGGGTATCTTTATAACCTAAACCCGAATCAAATAAAATAAGGTCTGTAGACGTTTGTACCAGGAATGGATTAACATGTATGAAAAGCGAACCCGGTCGGTCGCGGAAATTATCAACCTGAGGATCAAAGGGAATAAATTTTTTAGAAGCATCTACCGAGTAAGAGCCCTCGCCAAGTGGGAAAATTTTCATATTGTGTGGATGTGCAAATATGCAGATTTGCGAATGTGCAGATTTGAACGCTAAAATTTTAAATTTATCTATTACAATAACATATAAATCATTTGCAGATCTGCATATCCGCACATCTGCACATTTTCTATATATTTACTGTTTTAAGCAACAAAGATATGAATAAACGGTGGGCGATAAGGGAGGTACCGGCAATTGATGATATAAACCATTTAGCTGCCGAGCTGAACATCGATCCGGTTTTAAGTACATTACTGTTGCATCGGGGTATAAAAACTTTCGAAGAAGCTAAGTATTTCTTCAGGCCCGATGAGCGCCACCTGCACGATCCTTTCCTGATGAAGGATATGGAACCAGCCATCGAACGTATTGAAGCTGCCATAGCCATCGGCGAAAAAATAATGGTTTATGGCGATTATGATGTAGATGGCACCACCGCCGTTGCTGTTGTTTACAGTTTCTTTAAAAACCATCACGATAATATTGAATATTATATACCCGACCGTTATAAAGAAGGTTACGGGATCTCAACCATAGGTATTGATTATGCGGCAGAGAATGGGTTCGACTTGATCATCGCTTTAGATTGCGGTATCAAGTCAGTAGATAAAATTGCTTATGCTAATACATTAGGCATCGACTTTATTATTTGTGATCACCACACACCTGGCGATGAATTGCCTGATGCGGTTGCGGTGCTTGATCCTAAACGTGCCGATTGCCCTTATCCTTTTAAAGAATTATCCGGCTGCGGTATAGGCTTTAAACTTGCCCAGGCTTATGCCGAAAAGAATGGTTTGCCGTTTGAAGAGGTTGCTAAGTACTTCGACCTGGTTGCTGTAAGCATATCATGCGATATTGTACCAATAGTTGGCGAGAACCGCGTACTGGCTTATTACGGCTTGAAAAAGTTAAACGAGGATCCCTGCATGGGGCTTAAAACCTTAATGGGTGTCGCCGGTAAAAGTATTAGCTATACTATATCTGATATCGTTTTCTTGTTGGGTCCGCGTATTAACGCTGCGGGGAGAATTGACGACGCTAAACATGCTGTTGAGCTATTAATATCGTGCGATGAGGAAGAAGCTAAGAACAAAGGCGATCTCATCAACATACATAACACCGAGCGTAAGGGCCACGATCTGCAAATAACCGACGAAGCGTTGGGCATGATAGGCGATAGCCAGATTCTGATCGATAAAAAATCGACAGTAGTCTTTAATGAGAAATGGCACAAAGGCGTTATAGGTATTGTTGCTTCGCGATTGACCGAGAAATATTATCGCCCAACTGTAGTGCTTACACAATCTAACGGGCATGTGGCGGGTTCGGCGCGGTCTGTGTTGGGGTATGATCTTTACGAGGCGTTATGCAGCTGCAGCGATCTGTTGATCCAATTCGGTGGCCATAAATATGCAGCAGGCTTAACCATGCACCCTGAAAACGTGGAAGCGTTTATGGATAAGTTTGAAGAAGTGGTAAGCGCCACCATCACCGCCGACCAATTGATCCAGCAGATACAAATTGACGCCGAATTGCGTTTAACACAGATAGAACCTAAGTTTTTTAGGGTAATGAACCAGTTTGCACCGTTCGGGCCGGAGAATATGTCGCCGGTGTTTATTACAAAAAATGTGTACGTTAGCGGTAATCCGGGTTTGGTTGGGCAAAACCACATAAAAATGACTGTGATGCAGGAAGGTTCGGCCTTGTTTGATTGCATTGCCTTTGGCCAGGGCGAACAACTATCGCAAATAAAAAAAGACGTACCTTTTGATATTTGTTATAGTATTGAAGAAAATATCTGGCGCGAAAGGCGCACGATACAATTGAATGTAAAAGGAATTAGATTTAATTAAAAATTCAAAAAGTTAAAAGTCAAAATGCGTTAAGCGACAGACTTTTTTGAATTTTGACTTTTTAATTTTGAATTTGAAATATGAATTTAAGAGCAGAAAATTTAGTCAAAAAATATAAGCAACGGTCTGTTGTTAGCGATGTGTCGTTCAACGTGTCGCAGGGTGAGATTGTAGGTTTGCTTGGGCCTAATGGTGCCGGCAAAACTACATCGTTTTATATGATCGTAGGATTGATAAAACCCAACGAGGGCCATATATTTTTGGACGATGAAGAAATAACCACCGACCCCATGTATCGTCGTGCGCAAAAGGGCATTGGTTATTTGGCGCAGGAAGCTTCAGTGTTTAGGAAACTTACTGTCGAGGATAATATTAAGGCGGTGTTAGAAATGGGCAAGATGACCAAAGTACAACAGGAAGAAAAATTGGAAACTTTGATTGACGAGTTTAGCTTACACCGTGTACGCCGTAACCGTGGCGATCTATTATCGGGTGGCGAGCGCCGCCGTACCGAGATTGCGCGCGCGCTGGCTGCCGAACCTAACTTTATATTATTAGATGAGCCGTTTGCCGGGGTTGACCCAATAGCGGTTGAGGAAATCCAATCTATGGTAGCCAAACTGCGCCATCGTAATATTGGCATCTTAATAACCGACCACAACGTACAAGAGACATTGTCCATCACCGACCGTGCTTACTTATTGTTTGAGGGTAAAATATTGGAGTCGGGCGTACCCGAGGTATTGGCGGAGAATGAATTAGTGCGTAAAGTGTACCTTGGTGCCAACTTCGTGCTTAAAAGAAAAACATTCGCTCAGTAGCTTTAACTGCTTATGACAATTTTTAACTCTGTTTTTACCTGGTTCATGAAAAAGCGTATCCACCAGATAGAGCTTTTTATGAAATACCCTAACGAGGTACAGGAAGAATGGTTTGAACAATTGATATCCCGGGCAGAGAATACCGAGTGGGGCAAAAAATACGGTTACAAAAGCATTACCAACCTAACCGAGTTTAAAGAACGCGTACCCATACAAACGTACGACACCCTTAAGCCTTACATAGAGCGCATGCTTAAAGGCGAGCAAAACGTGCTTTGGCCTTCAGAAATTAAGTGGTTCGCCAAATCATCAGGCACTACCAGCGACCGCAGTAAATTTATCCCGGTTAGCGAGGAGTCGTTGCAGGAATGCCACTTTAAGGGCGGTAAAGACCTGTTGACCATCTATTTCAATAATCGCCCTAACGCTAAAATGTTTACCGGTAAAATCCTGACCTTGGGTGGCAGTCACCAGGTTAGCGCGTTAAGTCCGGACACTTCTTTTGGCGACTTATCCGCAGTGATCATGAAGAACCTGCCTTTATGGGCCGAGTTCCACCGCACCCCACATTTGGATATTGCCCTGTTGGAAGATTTTGAAGAGAAAATAGAGAAAATGGCACACGCCACGCGCGATGTTAATGTAACCAGCCTTAGTGGTGTACCCACATGGAACTTGTTGTTGTGCAAGCGCATTCTGGAGATTACCGGCAAAAACAACCTGTTGGAAGTTTGGCCAAATTTGGAGATGTATTTTCATGGCGCGGTTAACTTTACCCCTTACCGCGAGCAGTTTAAAAAGCTGATCCCAAGCGATGATATGTATTACCTGGAAAACTATAATGCTTCCGAAGGTTTCTTCGGCATCCAGGATACGGTTGAGCCGGGAGAAATGCTGTTAATGCTTGATTATGGCATTTTCTATGAATTTTTGCCGGTGGAAAACCTGCACGACGAGAACCCTGAAACCCTTACGCTTGACGAGGTGGAGTTGGATAAAAACTATGCGCCCATCATTAGCACCAATGCGGGATTATGGCGCTATTTAATTGGCGATACCATTAAGTTTACCTCGCTGGTACCGTACCGTATCCAGGTAACCGGCCGTACCAAGCATTTCATCAATGCCTTTGGTGAGGAAGTAATTATAGACAATGCCGAGCGTGCCTTAGAAGAGGCCTGCGCCCAAACCGGTGCCGTCATCCGCGAATACACTGCTGCCCCCATTTACTTTAACGGCAACGAATGTGGCGCGCACGAATGGCTGATAGAGTTTGAGAAAAAGCCCGCCGAATTTGAGCGCTTTGTTGACATCCTGGACCAAACGCTGCGCCGTATTAACTCCGACTACGACACCAAACGATTTAAAGACATGGCCCTGCGCCGCCCTATAGTACGCCGCGTACCCGAAGGAACCTTCTTTAATTGGATGAAAGAAAAAGGGAAATTAGGCGGCCAGCATAAAGTGCCGCGGTTAGCTAATAATAGGGAGTATGTGGATGCTATTTTGAAGGTGGTGGAGTTGGTGGCGTAAATATTTTCTGAGCTATGTTAAGGGTAATTCAAATAGGCTTTGTGAATCTTGTATTATTTATAGGCTTACTCGTTCTGTATTTTTTACTGGGTTTGCATTAGGATATGGTTCGGTTGATGACCCAACACAAGCCTGGATACTTTTTGGCGGATTTGATATTGGGCCCTTAGTCATCAATTCTTTATTTTTAACAAACCCTAAGAAGAACAATTTATATACTGTTCTTGGCATGAACGTTTTTATATTATTGTTGTATAGTGTAGAGGCTTATATTTATAGATAAGCAATAATTACCCAAGAGCATATGGCCAATGTCATTAAGTTAATTTAAGGAAAATGGCCTACGGTTCTGTCGATAAGTGATACGCGTGTGAAACAACACTCTACTTATTACTCGGATATGTCTCCCTTAAAGCCTTCGCTTCTTCAGCCGTTATCTTCGATAAGCTACCATGGCGGGCATCGGGCGGTATGCTTATGTCTTGCTCAATGGCCCAGTGGAAGAGGTCGGGCGACGACGAGATCCCATAATGGTCGGCCATCGGGAAATCGTAATATAGTAACCATCCTTTTGGTTTTATGGGGTCGGCCATTACGCTTGGCCCTTCGGTAATGGTTGGGGCTATCTGGCCTTTGTTTAGCGACCCGTCATAAACGGTATATGGTCCTTCCAAACTCTTTGAAGTAGCTACGCGGATGCCGCGGCGTTCGCCGGTGGCAGGGCTAAACTCCTCTTCTTTATGTACCAGGTAGTAGGTGCCGTTGTGTTTGGTCATGGTGCCGTCTATTACGGAATATCCTGGCGCGTAAAGCACTTTGGCCGGGGTGAAGGTTTTCCAGTCGGTAGTTTTGCAGTACCAGAGGCGGCTCTTCTTCCAGCCTGCATCCTCAAAGCTCGACGACCAAAACACGGTATATTCCTTAGTGGCTTCATCGTAATAAAACTCGGGCGCCCAAATATTGCGCACCATGTTGCCGATCTCGTCTTTTACATCCTTCATTAAGGGAAGGTAGCTATCAAGCTGCCAATGGATCAAGTCCTTCGAGGTTGCGTAAATACAGCTCGGTCCAAATTGCCGGCGGTCGGGTGCTGCACGGCCGCCACCTGTTGCCACCAATCGCCAAATACCGTCGGCACCCCGATGTATGAATGGATCGCGGATGCTTTGATCCCAAATAGGGTTATTATCGTTTATCGGCGTCCAATGGCGGCCGTCGGTTGATAGCGCGATATGCAGTTTCGCAATCAGCATAGGGTTTGGTAACGGCACCTCTATAGTTTTGCCGGTTGCAGCGTCAATCTCTATCCGTGTTGGGTAACGCTGGCGGAAATAGGTAAGCATGTAGGTATCCGCAGGCTTTTTGGCCTGGGCGTTGGCTGCCTGAAATGATGTCGCCACCAAAATAAGTATCGACAGTTTGAGTATGTTTTTCATGTTGTAGGTTCTATTTAGTACCCGATGGTTTTTTAAGTTCGATACCATCCTTTAGCGGTACGCCAAAGTTGGGGGTTCCATCTTTGTTCCAGGTAAATTGTTGTACTCGCGGCGCGCGTTTGTTGCCGCAGCCATCGCCAGGGTTAGTGTTGGCATGATACAGGATCCAATCCTCTTTGCCATCCGGCGACTTGAAGAATGAGTTATGGCCGGGCGCATAGATCTTATTCTGGGGGTTTTGTGAAAACACCGGCTCGGGCGATTTCTTCCAGGATAAGGTATCTAATAAGTCGGCATTTGCATTTGCGGTAAGCATGCCCAAGGCATAAAAATCTGTCCAGCACCCGCTTGCCGAGTAGATCAAAAATAGCTTATTGCCATGTTGTAAGATCTCCGGCCCTTCGTTTACCAGCACACCTATGCCGCTGTTGCTTTCCCATTTATAGGTTGGGCTTGAAAGTTTAGCACGCTTACTGCTGATGGTCCATGGGTTACTCATTTGGGCTATATAGATGTTTTGCATCCCGTTTTTATCACCTTCCCAACCCGACCACAGCATATACATTTTACCCTTATTCTCAAATATGGTAGCGTCAATGGCCCATTTATTAGTTTCGTCGCCAACCTGGCCCTTAAAAGTCCACTCGCCTTGTAATGGGTCAGCCGATGAGTTTTCAACCACATACATGCGGTGATGGTCATTACTGCCATCGTCGGCAGCGAAATACATGTACCATTTGCCGTTTAGGAAATGCAGCTCGGGTGCCCATAGTTCTTTAGAATGCATGGTGCCTGCAGGCGGGATCCAGATAACTTTCTTTTCTGCCGATCTAAGCTGGGTTAGGTCCTTAGTTTTCCAGATAGTAAGGTTACGGCCCGTTGAGTTAGTATAGTAATAATAGCCATCCTTGTAAATGTTCCATGGATCGGGCCCCGCAGGTAAAACCGGGTTGGTAAACGTTTGGGCGAAAGTGCTGTCCATGCCTATAATAAGCAGGATAAGCGTAAATAATTTTTTCATACAGGATATAATGGTTAGCGTAAATATAGAATTTTTCTGTTGAGCCGTAGCCTGCCTATCCTACTTAGCTGGTAACAATTTCCATACTAATACTGCTTCATTATTTTAACCAGCATTTTAGCTATTATCGCATGTCCCTTGTCCGTTGGATGAAGGCCGTCGTAGGTCATATTCATAGCCTCAATTGGGTACGGATACTCATCGGTTTTAGGGTTAAACGGAATGCCAACATAATCAGGATACTTATAGTTTTTATACTCGCCGGTGGTAGGATCTTTCAGGCGTTTATAGTTAACGGCATTTTTAATGGTGATGCCGCTTTCATAATATAGGTCGGCCAGTTTAAGATTTTGAAGCCTGGCGATGTTCTTAACAGCATCGGCATAGTCTGACAGCTTAACACCATCATTATTTTCTTTATAAGCGCCATGTATAATGCTTGCCTGGTTATTTATATCAACATAGTCTGTTCGCTGCATTGGGGTTAGCAGAATGATAGCAGCATCGCTGTTTTGAGCGCGGATCTTATCAATAATGATGCGGTACGCGCCATACACTGTACCCGCGCCGGTGTTGTTGTCATAGTCGGCAACGGCTCCTATCGGGAACCCAACCCACCAATCATTCGTCCCTAAAAACACCGAGTAAATATCTGCCTTTTCAATCCCAAGATTATCAAAGTTTTCGGCAATGCCTTTGGCGGTCCAGCCGGGGTGTCCGTGATTGGCAAAGTGTACGTAGGGCAGCTCGGTAACAACATCATCCATATAACCTTTGGTTATGCGGCCCTTGGTATACTCGGGTTTGCCGTTATGGAAAGTTATGGAATCGCCAATAGCCATCCACTTCAACTCTTTATGCGGCGCGAACGAGGTAAATAACGCTAACGCGATGATCAATATTAAAGACTTTCTCATATATAACCGGTTGGGATAATTTTACGAAAGATATTTATTTTATCGCGACAAACATACTTGCTATATTCACACTATGAAAAAGGTGCGATTATGTGAAACAAGCTATCGAAACAAATCATCCAAAATAGCCTTTTAGTAATATGCGTTATTTTAAACTACTGTTGCTTTTAGGGATAGGCTTTAGCCTCACCGATTCGCATGCCCAGCAACGCCCGACTACAGATTCTATATACACTTATAAACCCGCCACACCCGA
>JACMRC010000326.1 GCA_014376655.1 Mucilaginibacter sp.
AAACGTACCGCCGCTGTTTCCTTTCAGGAAGTCGGGATAACCGCCATTGCCATAAAAATAATAGCCTGCCGGTGATGTTGCAGCTAACCACGTTTGGCCCTGGTTAGTTGGTCTGTAGAATATTTTAGCATCGGTATTCACCAGGTTTTTAGCAAGGTCTACACCATAAAAATATTTACCATTAATATCGCTGATGATATAGTCGATAGAGGCACCGGCAGGGGCAGTCACCGTACTGATGGTGAATGATGTACCGCCATTGGTTGATACATATAGCTTGCCCGCGTTTATTAAAGTAACTGTTTCGCCGCTAACTACTATCCCTGTAAAGCCAAGATCAGGCAAGTTTGGGTCAGGCGTTAATTTTGTCCACGTACTGCCATCGGTTGATTTTGCAACACCTGTGGTTGTAGTAATGAAAAATGCTGTGGCGCCTGCAGTAAGCGTGCGTAGTTGTAAACCTGTTTTGGTGAACGGTAAGTTGGCATACACATCTGTAAAGCCCACACCGTTGGTAGTTAGGTATAAATAGGTTGGGAACAAACCACCGGTAAACATGGTTTTGGTACCTACGGTAGCGGTTTGATTTTCATCGCCAATAACACCTGTAAAGCCAAGATCTACCCAACCCAGGCTGTTGCCCTGTAAAGTTGGGTTTACAATAAATTCGCTGGTATTTATGGTGGCGCGTCCTTTAACACTCAGGCTTATTGCGCCGGTTACAGCATTGGCTGCTACGGTAACTTTTAATTGCGTAGCAGTAGCGGCAATAACTGTACCTGCTGTGCCTGCAAATTTTACCGCGTTATCCGCAGGTGTGGTTGCAAAGTTGGTACCGGTAATGGTAACAGTATCGCCCACTTTTGCAGATAATGGCGCAAACGAGGTAATAGTGGCTGGTAATAAAAAGGTATAAGTAGGGCCGGTAACAACGTCGCTGTTTTTTACCTGCAAGCTTACCGCGCCGGTTGTGCCTTGTTGGGGTACTAAAACACGTAATTTAGTTGCCGTAGCCGAAACAACGGTAGCGCTAACGCCATTAAATTTAAATACATTTTCTGTAGCTGTGGTGCTGTAGTTTACACCGCTGACAGAAATAGTATCGCCGCTCATGCCTTGCGTAAGCGCTATGCTTTCTATAGTGGGTTTAAGTGCTACCGGGGTAGGGTCAACTATAGCAGCTTTTGGCTGAGTAACCGCCGCGTAATTTAAAAACACGAATGAGCCTGTCGATGTAAACTCGCGCCCGCTTGCATCTTTAAAACTGATGCTCCATTTTACGGTGATGCTGGTTGATGTAAAAACAACCTCGAACGTACCTGCATAAGCATAATAAGTATTACCACCGCTGACGTATTTAACGTACGATTGTGTAGTTGTTGCAGTAGTGCCTACATCATTCACCCTTAAATTTGGGTTACCCGGATTGGCAGATGTACCCAGTTTTTTTGAAAGTGTAGTGGTTCCGTTTTTAAGATCGGCTATAAAGAAGTCCATTTTATCGCCGGCTGCGTTTATGGTAGCGGTGGTTGATAAAGCTTTTACCCCATCGCCATCGGTAGCGTAATAAGTAGATTTTAAGGCCGATTGATCAAGCGTTAAAGCTTTGCCATCAATAGTGCCTGTTAAATTAGTTTTTACTTCGGGGGCAGGGTCTTCCTGCGTGTTTTTTTTGCAAGCGGTAACCGCCGTTATCAGCAATAGTACAATGCCGATGTTTAATAAAGACTTTAGGTGAGTTTTCATTTTGTTGGGGATGAGGGTTTTGTTTGGCCTAAAGTTCGGCCAATAAAAAGAGAGGTGAAATACTACATATGTAGTATTTTGAGGGTAGTGAGAACACGTTTATTATTCGTAATTTAGTGTCACCATAACCTGACTATGCCTTTAAAAAACCTGCTTCTTTCTATCTTAATAGTACTTACTTCTATAACAAGTGGGCAGATTTGTGTTGCTCAAAAAATCGAGTTGAAGGATGTTGCTAAAATTGAGTTGATAACAGCAGGTAGTTGGATGGATGGTTACTACCAAAAAGTTGAAGTAGTTTTTGAAAAGGGTATTTGGAAAAGCTACCAAACAAGGCTGGCCAGTAACGGGAATAGCAGAGGCCGGCAGATAGCTAACGATTCAAAAAGAACGTTCATTCAAGATATTCCTGCATCAACGGTAACGCAACTTTTAACCCTTGCAGCTACGCCCGACCCGAACATTAGGGATGAATTATTTAATATAAAAACAAGCATTTTAATAAGCCAAATAGACTCTAATATTGCTGAAGAGGAACGATATAACAGGTACCAGCTTCTTCCTTCGGCTGAATGGAAAAGTCAATTCATTAAAGCTGTAAGCACTAAATCAGTAGTTAGTAAAGCGCTCTACAATGTTTTGCACCCGTTACCAATGGATGATAGAAGCCATTATTACATTATAACAACCAATAAGTTTAACAAAACAGATACAGTTACCACCGATGCTAATAGAGAGTTGTATTATTTGCCCTGGACGATAGGTGGTAAACCAAGTTATAATCCAAACATTACGAAGTTGTTCGAGCTGATGCGTGGTAATTACACCTTTGAAGATAAAGAACAGAAACGGGTTAACTACCAGATAATATCAGAATTATACTATTATAAAACGTTTAAAGCCCAATTAGATTGGGACAGATTTAAAGCAGAACAGCCCGAGTTGTATAACCAGGCCAGTAAAACTTTAATGCCGTTAAAATTTAGTAAGTATAATGAAGGAACCTCTACTTATGATATGGGTTACACCGGTGTTTTTTTATCAACACATTTACCTACCTATATTGAGTTAAGTTGCAGTTTTGCAAAAGCATATCCAACTTTAATAAGGTTTAGTAATGCAGTAGAGAGCCGTGTAGCTGCTTGGTACAAAAAAGGTAGTTTCCTTTTTGACTTTATGAAACTTTATCCTAACGCTACGATGTATTTTAGCCCTTCTATACAGGATGAATTATATACCGCTATGGAAAAACGTTATCCGTCCTTGGCTAAAATTGATAGAGAGAAGGTTAGAGTTTTTTCAATAGCGGGAAACAGAGATTACCCAAATTCGTCGCTTTGGCTGTTGCTGCCTGATGATAAGCTTATCTTAATGAAGTATGGCGGTACACTAGCAGATAATTATCAAACTAAATTCGACATCATACCCGCAAAAAAACGTGGATTGCCTTTTACAAACGTTTGTATTGTTTTTGACAGTTACGGAAAGAAAATTGGCGGGACTGACGAGCCATTTGAAGTGAAAAAGCCATCTCTTTAATGTAGAGAAGCAATACTTTGTGTCTATTGGCGATATTCCAAATAAATTCCGAAAGTTGCCCCATGCTGCAAATCCGACAAAACGTTTCGCTAAAAAACTTTAACTTTTTAACTTTTAACGGGTGGTCAGCTTGTAGCCGGGGTTGTTAACCACCACAAATATACCCGACCTTTACGTTGTTCTAACTACTCAAAGTTAAACATTTCCGTGGACTTGATTTTATTCCGTCTGTGTATTCTTCATTATATTATGTACATTTGTATAAAGCCGCAGGCTGCCGGTTCCGGCACGATTGTTTTTAAGAAAAAGTTTTTTAATTATTTAGCTTGTTTTTGTATAATGCATTAATATACAACTATTTATGCGATAAATAGCGATGTGATATAGTGTGATATAGGGTGATATAGTGTGATACGATGTGATAATCGTGTGAATTAGTGTGATACAGCGTGATATAGTGTGGTAATCGTGTGATTGCGGTACTAAAAACTTCCTCAGAGGAAAAACCTCTTGGGAATTATATCCAAATAAATTCCGAAATTCGCCACCATGCTGCAGATCCAACAAAACGTTTCGCTAAAAAACTTTAACACCTTTGGTGTAGAGGCTAATGCCAGCTTTTTCGCCGAAATAAACAATGCCGACCAACTGGTTGAACTGTTTATGGATCCGCAATGGCAGCAAACCCCGCGCCTGGTTATTGGCGGCGGCAGCAACTTGTTGCTGATAAATGATTTCGACGGGTTGGTTATCCGCATGAATATCCGTGGGATCGAGCATCGCATAAATCATAACGAGGTATTTGTAGAAGCCGGTGCCGGCGAGGTTTGGAACGATTTGGTAAACTTTTGCGTACAGCGCGGTTATGCCGGTTTAGAGAATTTAAGCCTGATCCCCGGTTCGGTTGGTGCATCGCCTATTCAAAACATTGGCGCTTATGGCGTGGAGCTGAAAGATGTTTTTCATAGCTGCCGCGCATTTGAGATCGCCACGGGACAGTTTAAAATCTTTACCAAAGCCGATTGCGGGTTTGGCTACCGCGAAAGTGTTTTTAAAAGCGAGTTAAA
>JACMRC010000327.1 GCA_014376655.1 Mucilaginibacter sp.
CTCAATCCTAAGCCCGGCGATTCTAATGAGGTAAACAGCAAGCAAATGCAGGTTATTCCTGATTTTCATATCAAGAATAGCGATGGCGTGCTGATACTTACCCTTAACTCAAAAAATGCGCCCGAACTGCGTGTAAGCCGCTCGTATCAGGAGATGTTTCAGCATTATGATAAGGCCTCGCAAAAAGATAAAAAGCTAAAAGAAGCTGTACAATTTGTAAAGCAAAAATTAGATTCGGCTAAGTGGTTTATTGATGCTATAAAACAGCGCCAGCAAACGTTGCTTAAAACCATGAATGCCATAATGCATTACCAGTACGATTTCTTTTTAACCGGTGACGATAAGAGTTTAAAACCGATGATATTGAAAGATATTGCCGACAAAATTGGCATGGATATTTCAACCGTATCACGGGTAGCAAACTCAAAATATGTGCAGACAGAGCATGGCACCTTCCTGTTAAAATCATTCTTCTCTGAAGCTATCCAAACCGATAGTGGTGAAGAGGTGTCAAACAAAGAGGTTAAGAAGATACTGGAAGAACATATTGGCAAAGAAGATAAACGCCACCCGCTGGCAGACGAAAAACTAACCGATATACTAAAAGATGCCGGCTACAATATAGCCCGCCGTACTGTAGCCAAATACCGCGAGCAAATGAATATCCCGGTTGCAAGGTTAAGGAAGGAATTGTAGTTTGCAGTTGTCAGCTGGCAGTTAGCAAAAAGAATTAGCAAACTAAAGATCCAAACTGCCCACTTATAACTGCAAACTGAAATCAGAACCCATGTTGTGGGCAAGTAACCTTATACCTGTTATTTAACAGCAAGCCAATAACAATTTCATGCGTACCGTTACTAACTGTGTTTAGTGATGATGTGGTTATATCGTAGGAGTAGCCAACATTAATAAATGAGCTTAAATTAAAGCCGGCCAGTACCCCAAATGAATCGTTATGACGGTATGAGCCACCTAACCAAAATTTATCCTGGAAAGAAGCTTTCATATTAATATCATAAGTTAAAGGCACGGGTTGTATCTGCTTTATTAATATAGAAGGCAATAAGGTTATATCATCTGATACGTAAAGCTTTGTACCGGCGGTTAAAAAATAATGCGGCACGGTTTTGCTTACATCAACAGCGGTAGTAGTAGTGCTAAAATAAAGGTTTTGTTTTAACAGCTGCTGCACAGATACACCCACATAATAATCGCCCGAGTATAACCACGCTCCTATCCCCAAGTCGGGTTTCCATTGGCTGTTATCACCATTTGCAATGGCAGGGTCAAGTGCTGTACCTAATGTAATTTCTGATGTATTTAGGCTGATACGGTTAAAACCAGCGGCGACACCAACAGCCAAATTTAGCTTAGGTGCCAAACCAAGGTGATAAGCATAAGTTGCCGCTACGTTAGTTTGTGTAATAGGGCCTGCTTTATCAGTTACCAAAGTAAAACCAATACCATGGTGGGGCTCTGAGGCCTGGTAATTTTGTGTATATAGTCTGCTTGATGGGTTTATTCCTCCGTCGCCGGCAAACGATGTAGCATCGCCATTTATAAAATTATTACCAATTGGTGTATTTACGGTTAAAAAACTGGTAACCGGCGCACCGTTCAAACCTGTCCACTGGCTGCGATAACCCATTTTAGCATCCGTATAGTTTTCAATACCCGTTACAGCGGGATTTAAAAGGTAGTTATTAAATACATATTGCGTATACTGGGGTAATTGCTGCGCATTTGATGCCTGTATTGTAAAAGCAAAAAACACCAATAAATATACATTTCTATTCAATAAAAATTTACGCCACATATTTTACGCACAGGTATAATTGGTTGTAATTGTACTCATTACAACATAAATAAACAGGTTTATAACTTAATTATTATGCAAAATGATAATTAATTAACGAATATAGCTTTTCTAACATTATATGGTATACTCTTATC
>JACMRC010000328.1 GCA_014376655.1 Mucilaginibacter sp.
ACTGCCTTTTACAATTTCAAGCGGCTGGTAATCGTCAGACGCTTTAAAAAGGTCTTTAATGGCTTGTTTAACAGTAATTGTTTCTGCTGCGTTTAACTCATCGAAACCCATACCGAAGCCAGCGCGCGATGTCAAGTGTTTTATTTGCTTTAAATTGGCCATATACTGAGGGGGGTTAAAACAGTATGAATGCTAATTTAACAAATAGTTTAACGGATAGTTCAATTTATTAGTAAAGGCCTAAATTTGTTACAATGATATTCAGGCTGACCAATGATTTAATATTTCCCAACCCTGAAATGGCCGAAGAGGATGGCTTGCTGGCTGTAGGCGGCGACCTGTCGACCGAAAGACTGATTTTAGCTTATCAAAACGGCATCTTTCCCTGGTATAGTGATGATGATCCTATCCTTTGGTATTCGCCGCATGATCGGTTTGTGCTGTTCCCGGATGAGTTGAAAGTCTCGTCGAGTATGCGGCGGGTGTTAAATTCCAATCGTTTTAAAATAACTTTTGATACTTGCTTAGCTGATGTTATTGAAACTTGTTCGGTTATTGAACGCAAGGAGCAGGACGGCACCTGGATAACTGAGGATATGAAAGCGGCCTATATACAGTTGCATTATGAGGGGCATGCACATTCTATTGAAATATGGCAGAACGATGAATTGGTTGGCGGCATGTATGGTGTAGCTGTTGGCGATGTTTTTTGTGGCGAGAGCATGTTTAGCAAAGTTAGCAATGCCTCTAAAACAGCGGTGATAACGCTTTGCCAAAGCGGCAAGTATAAACTACTGGATTGCCAGGTGCACAGCGAACACATGGAAAGCATGGGCGCGCGAATGATCGACAGAAAAGAATATATGGCGATGCTGGCAAAATAGCTAACTTTAACAGCAGAATGCAGCAAGTAATAAACACCAAAGAGCGAATAATTTTAGGTATCGATCCCGGCACAGCGGTTATGGGCTATGGCCTTGTGAAAGAGGTTGGTACAAAAATAGAGTTGATAAGCCTGGGCGTAGTGAAGATGGATAAGATAGACGACCACATGCTTAAGTTGCAGCGCATCTTTGAAAAAACAGTAGCCCTTATTGATAATTATAAACCCGATTGCCTGGCTATAGAGGCCCCTTTTTATGGCAAAAACATCCAGGTAATGTTAAAGCTTGGGCGCGCGCAGGGCGTTGCCATGGCCGCCGCGCTTTCGCGCAATATAGAGGTTACAGAATATGCGCCGCGTAAAATAAAGATGGCTATCACCGGTAATGGTAATGCCGCTAAAGAGCAGGTTGCCGCCATGCTGCAACGGCTATTAAACTTTACCGAAACGCCCGATTTCCTTGACGCAACCGATGGTTTAGCCGTGGCGGTTTGTCACTCGTTCCAAAAAGTAAGCACCGCTAAGGGTGGAAGTAAAAAGTCTTACTCGGGTTGGGATACTTTTGTGAAGGATAACGTTAAACGAGTAGTTAAATAAGCCAAAGCCCCCCTTTCAAATTCGCCAAATACTGCCTGCTTTGTAAATCTGATGTTACAATAGAAAAATAGGTCTTTTTTATTTAATGCAGGGGCAACCTATTGCCAGATCACTCCGTCATCACTATAGTAAAAGCAGAAACTACGAAAAGTGAACGACGCAAAAGACAATATATTAGCTACGCTGGCGTATTTTGATATCTTCAATTACCCATTAACCGGTGGCGAGATCTACCTGTTCCTTAAAAACAGGTATGATCAGTTTGACTTTGAGCTTGCGTTGAAATATTTGGTTGCCAGTCAGTCGGTTTACCAGTTTGGTAATTTCTACACGCTTAAAAACGATCATTCATTAATAGTAAGGCGCTACAACGGCAACCAAAAAGCTGCCGAGTTGATTAAGGTTGCCGGTAAAGTTGGCGATATACTGATCAAATTTCCGTACGTACGTGGTATTGCTATTTCGGGCTCGTTGTCAAAGAATTTCGCTGATGAAAATTCAGATATAGATCTATTTATCATTACCGCTAAAAACCGATTATGGATAGCCCGTACCTTAATGCACATCTTTAAAAAGTTAACTTATTTGGTAAATAAACAGGACTACTTTTGCATGAACTATTACATTGACGAAGAGCAGCTCGAAATAAAGGAAAAAACTATTTATACCGCCATTGAGGTTGTTACACTTATCCCATTACAAGGCGATGCTATAATGGAACAGTTTTATGCCGCCAACAGCTGGACCCGCAAGTTCCTGCCTAATAAAATCATGCGGCTGTCATCGGCAAAACCGTTAAAACCATCATTGTTTAAAACAGTAATTGAAAAATTGTTTAATAACCAACTGGGCAATGCCATTGATACTGTATTAA
>JACMRC010000329.1 GCA_014376655.1 Mucilaginibacter sp.
AATTCTCCTGTCACGTAACAACGGCCAGTGTGTACGGTAATAATCGGTTTTATTCAGATCTAACTCCTGTACTATCACTTCCTCATTACTGTGCGATGTTTGGTGGATAACTGTACCAAACGGGTTGGCAAAGAATGATCCTCCCCAAAACTGAACGCCGGCTTCTTCGCCTACACGGTTAACGCTAACCACGTGCACGCCATTAGCCACCGCGTGCGAGCGCTGGATGGTTTGCCAGGCGTTGTATTGCTCAACATTAGTAGCTTCGTCCTGGGTGGTTGCCCAACCTATTGCAGTAGGGTAGAACAGTATTTCGGCACCCATTAAAGCGGTAATACGTGCAGCTTCCGGGTACCATTGGTCCCAGCAAATTAACACCCCTATGGTAGCAAATTTTGTTTTGAAAACTTTGTAGCCTAAATCGCCGGGAGTGAAGTAAAATTTCTCATAAAAACCCGGGTCGTCTGGGATATGCATTTTACGATATTTGCCTAAATAAGCACCATCCGCATCAATAACCGCAGTAGTGTTATGGTACAAACCCTGCGCACGTTTCTCGAATAAGGAAGCTATAATAACAACCCCCAGATCGGCAGCAACTTTTGATAGTTCGTCAGTTGACGGGCCCGGAATAGCCTCGGCCAGTAAAAAGTTATCATGATCCTCCACATCGCAAAAATAAAGCGATGTAAAAAGCTCCTGCAGGCAAATTATTTGCGCGCCTTTGGCGGCAGCTTCTTTAACCTTAGCTATTGCTTTCTGTAAATTTTCGTGCTTGTTAGCTGTGCAGCTCATCTGCACTATACCTACCTGTACTTTGCTCATACCCCTAAAAATTTGTGCAAAAATAGGATTTTGATTTCACTGATTTATCTTTGATTTCACAGATTATAAAATAGCGACTCACATTTTACAACCAATTGATTATCCAAATCATAATACATCGGTGTAATCCTTATTTAATCAGTGAAATCAAAATCCTACCTTTGCAGCCGATGACAGATATCGACAAAAGCATTATTGACGAGGTTGAGGACGAAGTTTCTCCCAAAACCTTAAAGCAAAAACTTTGGAACATCACCAAAACACTCTTAAAATTTGCAGTAACCACCGTGCTGTTATACTTTGTTTTTAGGCGTGTGCCTTTTGCAGATGTTAAGTACAGGTTACTCCACGCTAATTACTGGTGGATGCTTGCCGCACTGGTTTGCTTCTTTGTTTCGATAATAGTATCGTCGTGGCGGTTATCAAGTTTTTTTAAATCGATAAATTTAAAACTCGACCCTAAGTTTAATTTCCGTTTATACCTGTTAGGCTTGTTTTATAATTTCCTGCTTCCCGGCGGTATTGGTGGCGACGGCTATAAAATTTATATCCTTAATAAAACCTATAAATTACCTGGCCGAAAAGTTTTTTTTGCGATATTATTTGACAGACTAAGCGGCCTTTGGGCCATAGGGCTGATAACTGTAGTGCTGATATTCCTGATCCCTCAAATTGATATCCATATCGGTATCCCGTTAGGTATTTTTGTAGCGGCTTCTGCTGTGTACTATTTTGTGGCTTATAAGTTTTTCAGAGAATACACGCACTACTTTTTCGCAGGACATGCAAAGGCGGTAGTGGTGCAAGGGTTCCAGGTGCTGGCTATCGTGTTTATATTATTGGGGCAGGATTTTACCGGGAAATTCTCGCCTTATTTATTATCATTTTTAATATCTGCGTTAGCTACCATAATACCTATTAGTATAGGTGGTGCAGGTATCCGCGAAACGGTATTTACCCAATTAACTAAAGTATTCCCGATGGATAGCACCCTGGCCGTTTTCCTGCCGGGATCATTTTATGTAATATCGCTTTTGGTGGCTTTATTAGGTGTTTACTATGTGATAAGGCCAAGCCGTTTGCAAGAAGGTTTACCTAAAGGCGAGGTTGCCGAAGACGATAGCAACGAAAAAGAATAGATAAGATGAATATTGTTATAACAGGTGCAAGCAGCGGGGTAGGGTTTGAGGCGGTAATTGAGCTGATATTGTCGGGCAAGCATAAGGTTATAGCCTTAGCACGCTCGCAGGATAAATTGACGCGTCTTGCCGAGATCTGCGGGGGGTTAAACCCTGATGCTACCTTGTACCCGATAGCCTTTGATATTGTACATGATGATTATGATGGCTTACAGCAATTCATCACCGCAAACTTTGACGGCACTGTTGATGTCCTGATAAACAACGCAGGCGTGCTTATTAACAAACCCTTTGCCCAGTTAGAAGAAACCGACTTTGTAGAAATGCTGCAAAGCAATTTTATAGGGCATGTGCGCATCATACAAAGCCTGCAAAAGTTTATGCCTTCCGGATCGCATATCGTAAATATAGGCAGTATGGGCGGCTACCAGGGTAGTTCAAAGTTTGTCGGCCTATCAGCCTATTCGGCCAGTAAAGCCGCTTTACACACACTTACAGAATGCCTGGCGCAAGAGTTTACCGAGCAAGGAATAAAAGTTAATTGCCTTGCCTTAGGATCAGCACAGACCGAAATGCTGGAGAAAGCATTCCCGGGATATGAGTCGCCTGTACCGGCTTTCGAGATGGGTAAATACATTGCCGACTTTGCCTTAACAGGCCATAAGTTTTTTAACGGTAAGATCTTACCTGTTGCTGCAACAACGCCCTAATTAAGGCGTTGCTAAGCTATCCGCATTTGTATCGTCTATCAATTTTTTAACTTCCGGTAAACTCCTTACCTGGTTATTGATACCATTTACAATATTTACGGGTAGCTTCACTATAAGGTCCAACCCGTTTTTATCAACTATTGTAAATGATTTTGACGGAGATAAGAAATTCTTTCTTTCGTCGATTTTTAAGTTATACCACTTTTTTACAGCATCAAGGTAAGCGGTGGTGTCATTGGCAGATAATAAAGTATCTATTGTTGGTACATCTTCAAACGCGCTTTTGGCATCATTAAATTTGTCTTTATGTGTTGTAACTGCATATTTTTCAGCAGGTGCACTTTTTTCTGTCGATGTACTTTCTGATGTTGGATTGTTGCTGCATCCCGCGAGAGCTACCATAGTAGCAAAAGATAAAATTCTTTTCATGTTGGTAAGGTTAATGGTTTAAGTATTCTTGTAAATAGGTTATTGATCTTAGGTGCCCATCCGCCCAGAGACCGACAGAAACAGGCGAACACTTTTATGCCTATTTTTTTAATAGCAACACAATAATTGCTATTATGCCACTAAACTGTCCTGCCCAAAAAATAAACATCCATTTAATTACATCAACTTTTGTCTCACCAATTTCCTTGCGGACTAAGCTGAGATCATCTTTTGTTGCTAATGTCTGGATAGTGTTTTCCACAGATCGTTCTGTTTTATTATCAATGTATTTAAACATGGCCTCGGTTGTATCGTTACCTAATTTATCTGATAACAACTGGTACAGCCGGGCGGTTTCTTTTGCTTCTAAGTACATAACAAATATAGTGATAAGGTTTAGGTTTTATAATGATAAGGTTTAGGATCTGATATCATTATAACCTATTTAATTACGGTGGTTCACTTTTAGAAACTCGTTAACTACAACTTCTGAAGTATACTTTTTATTACCATCCTTATCTAAATAGCTACGGTTGTTTATGCGCCCCTCGACTACGATCTCATCGCCTTTTTTCAGAACGTCTTCGGCTATTTTAGCTTGTACGCCCCATAATACTAAGTTATGCCATTGCGTGTCGGTTATCTTTTCGCCTTTGTCGTTTTTGTAGCTTTCGCTGGTAGCAAGCGATAGCTTGGCCATTTTCTTGTTGGTATCAAATGTTTTAATTTCGGGATCCATGCCTAAGTTGCCTACAAGGCGTACGCTGTTTTTTAATGAGTTCATGATTTTAAGTTTTACTTGTTCTACGTGTGTTAATTGACAGTACAAAGGTACAGCGACGGTCAAATATTAGTCGGTTATTAAGCGTTTATAGTCGACAATATACATTTGCAAACGTTTGCAAGCGGATATAATATTGACTACCTTAGCCTTATGGAAACCTCAAAAACATGCCTTGATTGCGGCAACCCCATCCGCGGCCGTGCCGATAAGAAGTTTTGTAACGACCTGTGCCGCAACAATTACAACAACCAACTAAACAGCAATAGCTATAACTTGGTGCGCAACATCAACAACATACTAAAGCGTAACAGGCGCATTTTAGAGGAGCTTAACCCAAGCGGCAAAATCAAAACCACTACGGCTAAGATGGCTGCCAAAGGTTTCAACTTTAAATACCTCACTAATAAGTACGATACCCAAAACGGCAAAACCTACCACTTTTGCTATGAATACGGCTACCTGTCCTTAGAGGGCGACGAGGTACTACTGGTTAAGCGCGAAGAGAAAGCGGAGTAGGTTTATCATCTTACTATCATAACCTGTCATTCTTACAAAACCGTGAGACTACTAATGCCCTTACCACCCATATTTGCCTAAAAAACATACACATGCCACATCTATTCTCACCACTTAAAATAAAAGACACCCAGTTTAAGAACCGCATAGTAGTATCGCCTATGTGCGAGTACAGCAGCATTGACGGCTTTGCCAACAACTGGCACCTTGTACATTTAGGCAGCAGGGCAGTAGGCGGCGCTGCGCTGGTTATTACCGAGGCTATTGCCGTATCGCCGGAGGGCCGTATAAGCTACGGCGACCTTGGTATTTATAAAGACGAACACATTGCGAAGCTAAAAGAGATAAACGAGTTCATCCACTCGCAAGGCGCGTTGTCGGGTACACAGCTGGCTCATGCCGGGCGCAAAGCCAGCCACGAGTTGCCATGGAACGGTAACGCGCAGATTGCGTCAGATCAGCCTAACGGCTGGAAGAGCGTGGCCCCGAGCGCTATCCCATTTGATGCTAAGGAGGAAGCACCTTTGGAGCTGAATAAAGCAGGAATAGCAAAGGTAAAGGCCGACTTTAAAGCCGCTGCCGCCCGCACCCTCGCAGCCGACTTCGACGTGATAGAGATCCACGCTGCGCATGGGTATTTGATCCACGAGTTCTACTCGCCGTTGAGTAATAAGCGGACTGATGAGTATGGCGGATCGTTCGAGAACCGGATTCGTTTGCTGGTTGAGGTGGTGGAGAGCGTGCAGGAAGTATGGCCGGCTAACAAGCCGCTGTTCGTGCGGATCTCATCAAGCGACTGGACGGATGGCGGCTGGACCATCGATGACTCTGTAGCCTTAGCTGCTATCCTGAATGATAAGGGTGTCGACCTGGTTGATTGCTCATCGGGTGGTAACGTAATGGCTAAGATACCGCTTAAGCCGGGTTACCAGGTGACGTTTGCCGAGGCTATTAGCAAAACCGGCATCCTTACCGGCGCGGTGGGGTTAATAACCGAAGCCAAACAAGCCGATGACATCATCCAAACAGGCCAGGCCGACATGGTGTTCATAGCACGTGAGTTGCTGCGCGACCCGCACTTCCCGCTTCGTGCCGCGCACGAGTTGGGGCAGGGGGACGTGAAATGGCCCATACAGT
>JACMRC010000330.1 GCA_014376655.1 Mucilaginibacter sp.
TATCCGCGGCGACATGGGTACGCCACCGTCATAAATACTTTCTGTAATGGCTTTTAAAATATTGCCGGGTTTTTCGTCTTTCAATAAATAACCACAGGCACCGGCTTTAATGGCTTCAAAAAGCTTCTCATCATCATCAAAAACGGTAAGCATTAAACATAACACATCAGGGTAAATTTCTTTGGTAATAGCCACTGTTTCAATGCCATCCAAATTTGGCATTTCAATATCCATTAACACTAACTGCGGTAAAGCATCGGTAGGTAAGGTGTTCATCTGCATTAAAAAATCATTCCCATCGCAAGCCAGCAGCACAACATCCAGCTCTTCGTAGTATGATAATTGGTCAGATAAAGTTGTACGCATTAAGCGCTTATCGTCAACAATTGCTATCCTGATACCCATTTTGCTAATTATTATTTGATCAACTAAATTATTATAAACATACTTCTTTTTGCAGAAAAAAGGCTGCATCAATTGATGCAGCCCCTACACATCAAATTTATAGCTTAGAAATTAAATCCTAAACGCAGGCCGATAAAACCGGCACCGCTGTAACCTTCGTAACGGATGCTTGGGTCAAATGCACCTAAGTGGGTACCAACACCTACAGAATAAGTAAAGCTTGTGCTGCTAACAGAGGTAACCGAGCCGGAAGCACCTGATACTGTTGGCGCGTAAACTCTTGCTATTGTAAAACCAGCCTCGCCTAAACCGTAGAAAGAATCGCTAAGCATGTATTTGTAACCAGCTTTAATTGGGATATTTAATGATGCTTTTGAGCTAAGGCCTGTAATACTTTTGGGGATAAAAGCCATAGCACCTGTAGTTGCAGTGATTGCACTTTTATCGTCTAACGCGTAAGCAATGCGTAAAGTAGCACCGGCGCCTACATTGTAAGCATTACCGAAGCTGCCAATTGGCAAGGCACCTTCAAGGCCTAAGCCAATACGTAGTTTTTTAACCTCTTTGCTTTGAGCGTAAATTGTTGTAGCAGTTAATGCAAATAACATTACTAATACCAGCGTAAATTTTGTTTTCATTTTGTTTTTGTTTGAGAGTGATAAATAAAATTGTTTGGTTGTCAATTATTTGACAATGCTAAACTCCTACTATTGCAAACGGGTATCAATAATACATATGTGGTATTTTTTTCAATATTATTTACTATCATTATTGTACTAATTATTAGCCCTTTAACGCCGGTTTACAACCGGTATTTAAACTATATATGAAGAAACTTTTATCCGTAATATTAATACTGCTGCCAGTATTTGCATTAGCGCAAAACAAAGACATAGACAGCCTTAAAAAAGCTTTAAGTACGGCTAAAGCCGACACTACAAAAGCCATGATTTACCATAAGCTGGCATTTGAATTAGCAGGCATGGACCCCGATGCGGCTCGAAAAATGAGCGATAAATCATTCGCTATATCAAAAAAGATAAACTATCAGCAGGGTATTGCTTATGCCTATTGGTTCAGGTCAATTATGGGGTCGTATACGGGTAACTTCCCGGCGCTAAAAGCCAATGCCGATACCTGCCTTGCAATAGCTACAAAGTATAATTTCCAGCCTATTATGGCATCGGCCCATAATTCGTTAGGGGTGTTTTATTGGCAAACGGGTAATTATTCGGCATCGTTAAAAAACCATCTATCGGCATTAAAAATTCGCGAAAGGCTTAATGATGAAGAAGGGATCTCAAAATCATTAGGAAATATAGGGCAGGTATACCTGGATAACGGCCAGTTTAAAGAAGCCGAAAGCTATACTTTACGCTGCCTGGCTACAGCCAAAAAAATGCAAAACAGCTATGTTATTGTGGCATCATTACATGTAATGGCAAATATATGCAGCGGCCAAAAACAATATGGCCGTGCCCTTAAATATGATGAAGAAGCATTAACAATTTGCTTACGCGAGAACAATAAACGCGGCCTGTCGCAAGTATATTCAAACATGGCGCATTGCTATAATTATATGCACCAGTATGACAAAGCGCTTAAATACCATTTTAATGTATTGGCACTCGACGAGTTTTTTGGTGATAAAAAGCAAATGAGCGACACCTATTTAAACATAGGCGAAGTTTATAAAGACATGGGCAAATATGCCGACGCTAAAACCTGGCTAAAAAAATCACTGGCCTATAGTACCGAAACCCAATATAAACACGGCCAGCAAGATGCCTGGAAATTTTTGAGCGAAGTGTATGAGAAAGAGGCTAATTATAAAGATGCTTTGCTGGCGCATCAAAAATACCAATCGCTTACTACTGATATTGTAAACGAGGATAATAATAAACAAATAGCCCTGCTGCAAACGCAGTACGAAACGCAGAAAAAAGAACAGCAAATAAGTTTATTAAATAAAGAAAACACCATTCAAAAACTATCAATAACCAGCCGCAACAAAACCATAGTTTTTATTATTGGGTTTATAATATTGGCCGGCATTGTGGGCATACTATATTATAATCGCCAAAAATTACAGCAAAAAGCTTTGGCCCAACAACAAAAAATAGAGCAGCAAAGCCAGCTTACCCAGGCTATTATTGATGCCGAAGAAAAAGAACGCCGCCGCATTGCCAGCGATCTGCATGATGGTGTTGGGCAGCTATTCTCGGCCGTTAAGATGAATTTAAGCGGGTTGCTTGACCGCGTTACTATTAACCGTGAAGAAGACCGCTTCCTGGCCGAAAAAACCATAGCACTGGTTGACGAGAGCTGTAAAGAAGTACGCGTAATATCGCACCAAATGATGCCTAATATGTTGTTGCGATCTGGCATAGCGTCGGACGTTAAGAGCTTTATTGAGAAGATAGACTCTGAACGTTTAAAGGTAAATGTTGAGGCCACCGGCTTTAAAAACAAGTTGGAAAGCAATGTTGAAATTGTATTATACCGCGTAATACAGGAAAGTGTAAACAACGTTATCAAACATTCAAAAGCTACTACCCTTGATATCAAACTTACCCGCGAAGGAACAGGTATTGAAGCTATTATTGCCGATAACGGTGTGGGCTTTAACACCGCCCTTAAAGACGATTTTGAAGGTATCGGTTTAAAAAATATTGCTACGCGTATTGAATATTTAAAGGGCAGCGTATTATATACTTCGGCACCGGGCATGGGTACCAGTGTAAAAATCTGGGTGCCAGTGGCATAGTGCAGAATACTACATATGTATTATTGATGGGCATTTTTAATTATCGTTACTTAGTGGCAACCCAAAAAGACAGTAATCACAATGAAAAGGCTCCTATTATTAATAGTAATAATACCTGCAATAGCATTTGCGCAGCGTAAAGCCGATATAGATGGATCGAAAGCAGATTCACTTAAAGTCGGCCAATTGCTTGCCGATGGCATAAAATACGCCACCACCTTTGATAAAAAAGTACCCGACTATTTATTGCAGGCCATAAAATTAGCTGAGGGTAAACTATCTGCCTATTTCCTGAACATCCATGCCGAAGCGTTACGTACACTGGGCGTTTATTACATGTACACCGGCAGCCAGGATAAAGCCACCACCTACTATAGCCGCCTGATGCAGTTGGGCATTGATAACAGATCGCCGCTGAGTATAGCTAAAGCTAACCTGGGCCTGGGCACCGTTGCCGATTATAAGTCTGATTATGAAACCTCTATCAGCAAAAACTTGCTGGCTTTAATGTATTTCGAATCTGTACGCGATACTATGGGCATTGCGGCCGCTAATGGTAATATCGGCAACTCTTATATCCGCTTAAAGCAATTCCCTAAAGCAATAACAATGCTTAATACAGCAATTGATCTGTATTTTAAGAAGAAAGAAACCCGTAAAGCAGCTAACAATATATCAAGCCTTGCCAGGGCTTATAAAGGTTTGGGTAATAAGCAAAAGGAGTTAGACCTTAAACTAAAAGCACTATCGCTATTTACTGCCGAAGGTTATAAAAAAGGCATGGCTACCGTATGTATTAACCTGGGTGTATATTATTGTTCCGAAAATAATACTGATGAGTCAATGAGATATTATAACATGGCGCTTAAATACAGCTGGGAAATACATGATACCGGTAACATCGCGCTGCTATATAATAACCTTGCCAACCTGAAAATTAAGCTGAACAAGCCGGGCGAGGCTATGATATGTACCGACTCTGCCTGGTATTATTCTAAAAGAAGCGGCGACCGGCTGGCACAGGCAGATGCTTTATTTAACAAAGGTGTGCTACTGCATATGCTTGGCAGGCATAATGAGGCCGAAACCTATACAGATCATTACACAGCGTTAAAAGATTCTATTTATACCACCAAAATGCAAAGCCAGGTGGCTGACATGGAGGTTAAGTATGAAACCGAGAAGAAGGAGAGCCAGATAGCCTTATTAAATATCGAGAATAACAATAAATCGTTATTAGTTAATAAAAACAAGCTTCAAATTATTGATCAGCAACAAGCGCTAACCATTAACCAGCTTGAACTAAATAACAAGGATGCAAAGCTGATAAACCAACAATTAGATGCCGATAAACGCGAGGCGAACATCAGATCGTTGCAAAAACAAACCCGCATACAAAAGCTGGAGATAAGCAACAGCGAACTTAAGATCAAACAAA
>JACMRC010000331.1 GCA_014376655.1 Mucilaginibacter sp.
AGATAGAAAAAGAGGGTATTGCAAGTAAAGTTTGGGAGGATGGTGTTTATAATCTTGGCCCCTTTAAACTTGAAGCCATAACAGTTGTACATGAGCTTATAATGGATAATCCGTTGCCGCAGATGACGGGTTTTATTATTAATGATAAAGTATTGCACCCGGTTGATTCGATGGAGGACAAGCTGTTAAAATACCAGGGCATCGAATTATTGTTAATGGTGACCATGGCTCCCTTCGCTAACGAGGTACGCATATCCGGCTTTGCCGATAAATTACAACCCAAACAAATTCTGCCGGTGCATGATGGCTACGCTAAAGAGTTTTTTATTAAACAGCGTTACGAAGCCTACACCCGACACTTTGATAAGCAGGAAATAAAGTTTCATAATATTTATAAAGTGGGCGATAGTATAACTATCTAAGTTATAGTTATTGCTGCAATTTCTTTAAGATTCCAAGGCCTGTTGCATCCGTGCTCGCGCTGGCGTTTGATAGTATTACTATTGCAATGTTTCTATCCGTATTATAAGCCAGGAAACTGCTGCTGCCACCCGTGCCGCCATTATGGAAGTAGTAACTAACACCATCAACCTTAATAATATGCCAGCCCATACCTAATTGGGTATCATTATTAAAGGTTACCTGGTGGGTTAAGCTAAGGGCTTTTGATAGTTTGGTATCCGTTTTAACCATATTTGCTTTTGTGTACAAAAGCAAATCGCTAAGGGTTGATCTTAATGCCCCGCAAGCTGCTACCGCATCAAAATCCCAGGCCGGGGTTTCATGGCCGTCTTCGTCATAAACAGTAGCAAAACGTGTTGTAATTAAGGGATATAAATGTTGTATGGTACTTTTCATTGCCAATGGCCTGCAAATAATTTCGCTAACCAATTGTTCATAATGCTTACCACTAACATGCTCTAAAATAGTCCCCAATAAACCGACAGCCAAATTAGAATAAGCATACTTTTTACCGGGCGCGCTTTTTAATGTGCATTTCTTAAGGTACGCGTATAGCAATTGCCGGTTATAGTTTTTGTAAGGATTAGCATCATCATACGGTTTTTGCGCAATAAAATTTGCAGGCAAGCTGGGAAGGCCGGATATATGGTTGATTAGGTTTACCAACGTAATGTCTTTAAGCGCGGGGTTGCCGGCTACCGAATCGGGCAGGTATTTGGTTATGGGGTCATTTAAGCTCATTTTGCCATCGTTAACATAATAGGCTAAAATGGCGGCAGTAAATGTTTTGGTGATAGACCCTATCTCGTAAATGGTATTAATTGTGGGTAACTGGTTGTTACTTCTTTTGGTTTCGCCATAATTGTAGGTGCTGATCTTGCCGTCTTTAATAATGCCTATGCTTAAACCTACGGTATTTGACTTTTGGATATATCGCCTCGCTATCGAATCGACTACCTTATCTACAATTTTCTTTAGGGGATTGGTGCTTGCTACCAATGTTGGCTTGTCAACCGGGCCTATCTTAAAGGGTTCTAACTTAAAGTAAGCCAGTTTATCTGCATCACTAAGGCTGATGGTAAGCTGCATGGTTAGCGTTTGAAACTGGATTTTGTAGGCAGCTGTTAGGTTATTAACAAAGCTGAGCAAGGAGTCTTTTCTTACCGGCCCAAGCGAAAATAATTCGCGGAATAGAAAATCCCTGAAATTGCCCTGGGTTATGGACTGTTTAAAGCGTGCGTCCGTCAGTTCATAAATAGCATCGGCATCTCGGGTAATGATATGCCTTTTTATTAGTCTGAATACAGAATCTGTTTTTTGGAGCTGGCGGCGTTGTGCTAATGCTGCTGGTGATATAAATACCACTAACATGATCACCATTATCCCCCGAACAAATTTCATTGATGCGAATTATTGAGTTTGTCCTGCTAAAAGGTAAAGCACCGCCATGCGTATGGCAACACCGTTTTCTACCTGGTCTAATATAATAGACTGTTTGCTGTCTGCAACATCGCTGGTTATCTCTACCCCGCGATTGATAGGACCGGGGTGCATTACGGTTATCTCTTTATCTAACGAGTTCAAGATCTCTTTATTCAACCCGTAAAGCATAGTGTACTCGCGGATAGATGGGAAGTATTTAATGTCCTGGCGCTCCAGCTGGATGCGCAACATATTAGCCACATCGCACCAGTTAAGGGCCTTTACAAGGTTATGTTCAACTTTAACACCTAAGGCATTAATGTATTTTGGTATCAGTGTGGTTGGCCCGCATACCATAACCTCGGCACCTAATTGTTTCAGGCAAAGTATGTTTGAAAGCGCTACGCGCGAGTGCAGGATATCACCCACAATAACTACCTTTTTGCCTGCCACATCACCATATTTTTCGCGGATAGAAAACGCGTCTAACAAAGCCTGGGTAGGGTGCTCGTGTGCGCCATCGCCGGCGTTTACTATCTGGGCCTTCACGTGTTTTGATAGGAAGGTTGCCGCACCTGCGTAAGGGTGGCGCATAACCACCATATCTACCTTCATGGCCAGTATATTGTTTACTGTGTCAATCAAAGTCTCGCCTTTGCTAACTGATGATGACGATGCTGCAAAGTTCACTACATCGGCCGATAAGCGTTTCTCGGCAAGTTCGAACGATAAGCGGGTACGGGTAGAATTTTCGAAAAATATATTTGCTATCGTAAGGTCACGTAACGATGGCACCTTACGGATCTGTGGCTGATTAAGTACATCTTTAAAGCGATCTGCTGTTTCAAATATCAGTTGAATATCCTGTTCAGTTAAACCTTTAATGCCTAATAGATGCCTTGTGCTTAGTTCTGCCATGTTTCTTTATATCGGATTTTTCTATTTTGTCATTGCGAACGTAGTGAAGCAATCGCAAGTAGAAAAGTATGCGACTTTAAAAGTTCGCGATTGCTTCGTTCCTCGTAATGACATAACCACTTTATTTCTCTATCTCTGATAACAATACTATTTTATCTTCACCATCTGTTTCTTTCCAACTCACTACTACTTTTTGCGATGCAATTGAATCAACATCTATACCCACATAGTCGGGCATTATTGGCAGGTGACGCGAGTAACGGCGATCAACCAATGCCAACAGTTCCACCTTTTGCGGGCGGCCATAGGCCAGCATGGCTTCCATAGCCGCGCGGATAGTACGGCCACTCCACAGCACATCATCCATTAGCACTACCTTTTTTCCTTCAATAATAAAATCCATTTTGGTTTCGCTGGGTATTAGCGGTGCGCCGCGTCGGCGAAAGTCATCACGATAAAAAGTAATGACCATATCGCCTTGCTGAATATTGCTGTCGGGTAAAATTTTTCGTAATTCGTTTGCAACACGTTTAGCCAGGTAAATGCCGCGTGGCTGGATACCGATTAAAACCGTTTCAGAAAAATCGTTATGATTTTCTATCAATTGACGACATAAACGCTGTATAGTGATTTGAAATTTTTGACCGTCGAGCAGCGTAAGGTTTTGCATCGTTTGGGTGGATTTGGGCAAAGGTAATAATTTTAGTGATTAGTTGAATAGTGATTAGATATTAGTTTGCGGCATTATTTTTTTTATTTAAACTATTAAGAAATATTAGTTATACTCCTTTTAGGAATAATTGATACCTTTACAGTAAGTTTACCTATTGAATTTAATCTATAACCAGTGCCGGTAAGAAATCGCTTTTACGAGAACATGATGCAATTTTTGTTTGGGTTAATAATTGCCATGTTTTTGATAAATGTGGCAATTAAGCTTTTTATATTATTATTCCATTTTTTATTTAGATAAGTTTTCCAAAGCCTGCATTGCTTTATCCGAATCATCTTTAGCTACAAAGATATGATCGTGATAGTAACCGGCTATTACATTACAACTTATAGCCTCCTTTGCTAATGCTGCAGAAAACACCGCAGTCAACCCCACAGCCTGCAATGAGGAATGAACTGTAAGCGTGATCCAGGCTGCAACATAGCTATAATTGAAATTTAGCTTATCGGCCAACTCTTTATTAAGGATGATTGTACAGCCTTCGGCTTCTTTAAATGAGCCAATAATATCATTTGGGTTGATATTACCTAAGTTAGATACAGTGCAAAAAACATAATCGCCCTCATTAAGGGTAGGCGTCATGTTTTTGAGTATGGTGGTGAGGTTGGTTTCGCCGGGCATGAACTAATATACAAAAAAAGCCCTACCGATTGCTCGATAGGGCTTTGAATCAATATTGGTTAAAGCTTATTTAGCTTCTTCTTCAGATTTTTTAGCGGCTGCTTTTTTAACGGCTGCTTTAGTTTCTGCACCTTCCATTTGTTCTTTCAATTGGGCAAGTACACTTAAATCACCTAAAGTTGATTTTTCAACCGAATCTTTCACTTTCTTAACCGCGTTAGTTGAAGATTTTGCTTCTTTTTTACGGTTTTCGAAATCTTGTACACGAGCATCAGCACGAGCTTCTTCCCATATACGTGAGTGAGAGATAACTATACGTTTGTTTTCCTTGTTAAATTCAATGATCTTGAACTCAGCAGCTTCTTCAGCTTTTAAGCTCTTGCCATCTTCTTTAACCAGGTGTTTGGTAGGCACGAAACCTTCAACACCATAAGGTAAAGCAACAATAGCACCTTTATCAGTTACTTTTATAACAGTACCTTCATGTATTGAATCAATAAGGAAGATGCTTTCAAAAGTATCCCAAGGGTTTTCTTCTAATTGTTTGTGTCCTAAACTTAATTTACGGTTGTCAACATCAAGTTCTAAAACAACCACGTTTAATTTTTCACCTACTTTAGTGAACTCGTTAGGGTGGTTGATTTTTTTAGACCATGAAAGATCGCTGATGTGGATCAATCCGTCAATGCCGTCTTCCAGTTCAACAAATACACCAAAGTTGGTCATGTTTTTAACTGTAGCTACGTGAGTTGTACCAACTGCGTAACGATCGGCAGCGTTTTGCCAAGGATCAGGCGTTAATTGTTTGATGCCTAATGACATTTTACGTTCTTCGCGATCCAATGTCAATACTTGTGCTTCAATTTCGTCGCTAACTTTCAAGAATTCTTGTGGGTTACGCAGATTTTGAGACCATGACATTTCTGACACGTGGATCAAACCTTCAACACCCGGGATGATTTCTAAGAAAGCACCATAATCGGCAACAGTAACTATGCGGCCTTTAACTTTCGAACCAATTTGCAAAGTTTCGTCAAGCGATTGCCAAGGATGTGGAGTTAATTGTTTCAAGCCAAGAGCGATACGTTTTTTCTCGTCATCAAAATCCAACACAACAACGTTGATCTTCTGATCCAATGATAAAACTTCTCTTGGATGCTCAATACGGCCCCATGAAATATCAGTAATGTGTAATAAACCATCAACACCACCAAGGTCAATAAATACACCAAAGTCGGTAATGTTTTTAACTGTGCCTTCCAATACTTGGCCTTTTTCAAGTTTTGCAACAATTTCGGTTTTTTGGTTTTCCAAATCGTCTTCAATCAGCACTTTGTGCGATACCACTACGTTTTTAAACTCGTGGTTGATCTTAACAACTTTAAATTCCATTGTTTTGCCCACATAAACGTCATAATCCCTGATAGGTTTAATGTCGATTTGTGAACCTGGTAAGAAGGCTTCAACGCCCATGATGTCTACAATCAAACCACCTTTAGTTCTGCTCTTAACAAAACCGGTAATGATCTCATCGTTATCCAATGCAGAATTAATTTTTTCCCATGATTTTTGAGTTTTTGCACGTTTACGAGAAAGTACTAACTGTCCATTAGCATCTTCTTGTGATTCAACAAATACGTCAACTGTGTCACCGATCTTCAAATCAGGTGTATCACGGAATTCAGAAACAGATACCAAACCATCAGATTTAAATCCAACGTTTAATACTACATCCTTGTTGTTAACATTTACAACAGTACCGGTGATAATTTCGCCCTTGGTGATTGAACTGAAAGTTCCATCATACAATTTCTCCATTTTCTCGCGCTCGCTGTCGCTGTAGTTACCAAACTTTTTGTCATCTGCATCCCAGTCAAAATCTGCCAGGGGGGCAATTGAAATTTGAGATTTGATCTCTTCGATTGATATTGAATCAGCCTCTGACTCAATAGTTTCTTTTTCGCTAATTGCTGTAACTGTACCCAGTTCTGCTTCCTTAGCTTTTAATTCTTTTTCTGCTTCTTGTTTTTTTGCCATTAAATAATTTATCTCCTTTTCCCAATTTGTTAATTGGGACTGCAAAGGTAGGACTATTATTTTATTCTAAAAAAATTAATTTGCTCTTAAATGCTGATTTTTAGGGGTTTTTGCAGTGTGACAGGTGCTTTTTGTCGATATTATTCAATTACAGCACGTTAATGAGATAAAATAAAGGTTTATTGGGCCGATAGTTTAGCCTGTATCTCGTAAAATATAGTCATAAAGTCAGGCAATAATAACTGGCGATAAGCAACCAATACCTCGTTCATACGTGCCTCATGCAGCGGCGTAAACGGATTTTCCCAAACCCGCATACAAATTCTTTTAAGTGCGTAAGCAATTTGCTCGGTTTCTGAATAGGTGTGCAGGTAGCCATCGCGTTTAAAGCCTTCATAAAAGCGGAAGAATCGGGTAGTATCATTTAGACCTGCCTCTGTAAGAAATTCTTCAATTAAAGCATTGTCACACTCTTTTAAACGATCATAAAAATCATCAACTTTAATTTTACCGGTGGTGAGCAATAGGTTGTCTATTATTAGTTCAACGGCAATATGCCCCAAAAAGAACGGCTTTACCGACGAACCCTCTATAACGGGTGCCAGTAATTTTTTAAGCTGATGCGAATGCGTTGCAAAAAAATCAGACGAATGAAAATAGCGGTCTACATCAAGGTGTTTATTCCAACCCTTAATAATAGACTCGATATGAGGGTTTGAATGCTGTAACTTTTCAGGGTGGAGGATGATGTTTTTATCCGCGTTCTTCAACAGATCGGGCAGTACCGTGCCTAAAATAAAATAGCAGTCGGTAACATTACGGTCGAAATAGTAATGGGATAAAAAATTCATAGCAATGGCAGATATAACCCGGTAACCTTAAAAATAGGAAAAAAATATTACTTGTTATATGCTTGGCAGTCTAAATAAATTAAATAAGCTTATTAATATATTAAATTAACTACGGCGGCTATTGTTTTTTCTTTTCTGCACTAAAGCACATATTCTATTATCTTTGGCCTCTTTGAAATATAACTATACTAATGAACTTTGTTGAAGAATTACGCTGGCGGCGCATGTTGCATGATATTATGCCCGGAACCGAGGAACTGTTAAATAAGGGTATGATATCGGGCTATATTGGGTTTGACCCAACTGCAGATTCATTACATGTTGGCAGCCTTGCGCAGATTATGACCATGATACATTTTCAGCGTGCGGGCCACAAACCATTTGCGTTGGTTGGTGGCGCTACCGGAATGGTTGGCGATCCTTCAGGTAAATCGGCCGAGCGTAATTTACTGTCAGAAGATGCATTACAAAAAAACCTGGCAGGCATTAAGGCACAGTTAGAGAAATTCCTGGATTTTAGCGCCGGTGCCAACGGTGCACAAATGGTTAATAATTTTGACTGGTTCAAGGATTTTACTTTCCTTGATTTTATACGCGAGGTAGGCAAGCACATCACTGTTAACTACATGATGGCTAAGGATTCTGTAAAGAAACGGTTGGAGGGTGAAACAGGCATGTCTTTCACAGAGTTTACTTACCAGTTGGTGCAGGGTTATGATTTTTACTATTTGTGGAAACATAATGATTGTAAGCTGCAAATGGGCGGATCAGACCAATGGGGTAATATTGTTACCGGTACAGAGTTGGTACGCCGCAAAGGCGGGGGGGAGGCTTTTGCTTTAACTACACAACTGATCAAAAAATCAGACGGATCAAAATTTGGTAAAACCGAGGGTGGCAATATCTGGTTGGATCCGGAGAAAACATCGCCTTACAAATTTTACCAGTTTTGGTTAAACACCAGTGATGAGGACGCTAAAACGTACATCCGCATATTTAGTTTATTTGATGAACCAACTATTATAGGTTTAGAAGCCGAGCAAGACGCTGCACCCCATCTTCGTGTATTGCAAAAAGCTTTGGCAAAAGATATTACTATACGTGTACATGGTGAAGCTGAGTATGAAAAAGCTATTAAGTCGTCAGAGTTTTTATTTGGTAACACGGGCATTGAGTTTTTAAATGAACTAAATGAAGCCGAAGTAATTGGCTTGTTTGAAGGAGTGCCTAATTTTACAATCGCTTTGGCCGATTTGGTAGCGGGGATAAACGCCACGGATCTTTTGGCTGCAAGTACAGCTGTATTTGCATCAAAAGGCGAAGCAAA
>JACMRC010000332.1 GCA_014376655.1 Mucilaginibacter sp.
AAGCAAATTAAAATGCGCGCCGAGCGCCTGAGTGAAATGTCAAGTCAAAAGTCAAAATTAAAAAGTCAAAATGAGGTCGATAATCACAAAGGGTGTTTTATCCTTACCGAGACATCAACCCAAAATATATTTAAACAAATAGAAGAGTTAGAGCCAGACCTGGTGGTGGCCGACTCTATACAAACGCTTCATTCATCACATATAGAATCTACCCCCGGCAGTGTTTCACAGGTGCGCGAGTGTACTGCCGAGTTATTGCGTTTCGCCAAAGAAAGCGCGACACCGGTATTTTTAATTGGCCATATCACCAAAGACGGTATGATAGCCGGGCCAAAAATATTGGAACACATGGTTGATACCGTTTTACAGTTTGAGGGCGACAGACACCATGTTTACCGCATATTACGCACGGTGAAAAACAGGTTTGGTTCATCATCAGAGCTGGGGATTTATGAAATGTTAGGCGAAGGCTTGCGCGAAGTGTCTAATCCGTCAGAGATCTTGTTATCGCAACGCGATGAGCCGTTAAGCGGCATCACCATATCAGCCACTTTAGAGGGCATGAGACCGATGTTAATTGAGACGCAAGCATTGGTGAGCACATCGGTATACGGAACGCCCCAGCGTAACGCAAATGGCTTTGACGCCAAACGGATGAGCATGCTGCTTGCCGTGTTAGAGAAGCGCTGTGGATTTAAGCTGGGCGCGCAGGATGTTTTCCTGAACATTACCGGCGGCATAAAGGTGGAGGACCCGGCGATAGACCTGGGGCTTGCAGCAGCCATCATATCATCCTACCAAAATATCCCCATCCCATTTAAAACATGTTTTGCAGGCGAAATAGGTTTATCGGGCGAGATCCGCGCGGTTAACCGGGTTGAGCAACGTATTGCCGAGGCGCAAAAATTAGGCTTTGAGCAGATCTATATCTCCAAATACAATATGCCATCGGCAGCCCAGGATAAAAAACGCATGGACCTGTCGCGCTATACCATCGATATAAAAATGGTGGCTAATATTGAGGAGGTGTTTGAGTTGTTGTTTGGGTAAAGATGTAACGACAAATGCATAAAAAAAGAGCCGTCCCAACATACGTCGGACGGCTCTTTTTTATTTTAAGGCTGATATCTTATTGAACCGCTACAGTAATTTTACGGATAACGTTATTATTAAAATCTGCAACGTACAAATTGCCTTGGCCGTCAAGTGTTAATGATTGCGGGCTGTTAAAACGTGCCGCAGCACCAACGCCGTTTACATAACCATTGCTTTTTGCAGCACCTGCCAATACATATAATACTTTACTCGCTGTAATTTCAATAATACGGCCACTTGCTTCTGATATAAACATGTTGCCCTGCGAGTCTAAAACAACGCCCGTTGGGTTACCCAACAACGCCGGGAAGTATATGCCACCCGCAAATGTTGAAACAACACCGGCCGGCGTAACTTTACGGATAGCATTATTTTTATAGTCGGCTACATATAGGTTACCTGTAGCATCCAGCGTTAAAGCTACCGGGTAGTTAAATAATGAAAGGGTGGGGTCGTTACCATCTACATACCCGGGTACGGTTGTTTGCGAAAACCCGTTCAATGCTTTAAAGCCGGCCAATGTGCTTACCACACCTGCTGACGTGATTTTGCGGATCAGGTTATTGGTTCTGTCTGCCACATAAACATTTCCGGCAGCATCAATAGCCGTAGCCGATGGGTTATAAAACTCTGCCTTGGTTGCAGCGCCATCAATAAAACCTGCTATAGTGTTACCGGCCACAGTAGTTACTACGCCCGTTGTTGTAATTTTACGGATAACATTATTACCAAGGTCGGCCAGGTAAGTGTTTCCGGTCGCGTCAAACGATAAGCCCTTAGGGCCGTAAAACTGTGCAGTAGTTAAGTTGCCGTCTGCATAGCCAATAGTCGCTTTTGACAGTACAGCTGTAGCACCAGTGGTGGTAATTGTTCTTATGGCATTATTAAATGATTCTGCAACATATACCTTGCCGGTAGCTGCGTTAAAGGCTACGTTTTGCGGCCCGTCAAATAACGCTGTAGTACCGGTGCCTTCTGCATAACCTGCGGTGCCGGCCGCACTGCCTGCAAAAGTGGTTACTGTACCAGTTGGCACTGCTGCTGTAGCATTGGTTTTAAATGTTATTACATCACTGTATCCGGTACCTGTTTCACTTTTGGCATAAGCTCTTACATAATAAGTGGTATTAGGGGTTAAACCCGTAATCTTTTCTTCCCAACGTGCAGAAAGTGTATCCCTTATAAATGTATCATTAACCGTAGGTAGCGCATTGGTTGGGCTATAGCAGAATCCGTCATCTGTTACAAAACTTGAAGAACTTAAACGGCCACCTACAATAACCGAGGTTGATGATAGCTGCGAAAGTATAGGGTTTATAATTGGCACCGGTATAAATGTCGGTGTCACTGCATTTTTGCTACATCCGCTTATAGCTGTAATAGCGGTGATAAAAAGTATAGTTAAAAAAGTGCTTTGTAGCGATTTTTTCATGCTTGTATGCTGTTATTTCAAATTTATTAGTTCGTCCCGCCTTTCCAACCAGGCCGCATTGTATTTAATGCGGCTGCAAAGATAGCTTATTATATATTTTTTAAATATAATTTATTCGTAGTTAATTAAGTACAGGATAGGGTCCGCAACGCTGTTTTTAACAATTATTAACATAATAACCCTGTTAAAACGGCTTAAACCCGCCTATTAGTGTGCCGCGAAAACCAAGGCGGCACTTTCTTGTTCTATCAACATGAAATATCGATTGCTGCTGCTTTGCGTTTGCTTTACCTTAACTGCCATAGCGCAGCGCAAAACAGCTATACCCCACGGCATGATTTTTGGCACCAAACCCGATACTACCCAGGTAATACCCGCTTGGCGCGTCGAGGCTTTTATGGATAAGAAGGTACGTATTAACACCACCATTCGTGGACGAATTATAAAAGTAACCAAAGCCAAAGGCGGCTGGTTTATGCTGGATGCAGGTAAGGGCAAGATCATTGCAGCGCATTTTAAAAACTACGGTATTAATTTACCCATAGCCCTAACCGGCAAAATAGTATTTGTTGAAGGTGTAGCCCAAAAACAATTTATAGCCGACGACCTGCAACATTTTGCAGGCGATACCGTGAGCGGGAAGAAACAGCATACCGTTAAGACAAATCCCTTAAGGCGATTAACTTTTGAGGTTATGGGGCTGATGGTGGATATTTGAGCTTAAAGCAGAAAGACTAAAGCTAAAAGCTTTTTAAAAACCATAAAAAAAGACCAAAACAATAACTGCTTTGGTCTTTTCGCTTTCAGCCTAAATCTATTTACTCAAGTACATCGATTTCTCTTTGTACAGATGCTTAAAATATGGATCCTGCAAATCAGGGATAAAGCGGATAGACTCGCCGGTTGATTTCATTTCGGGGCCTAATTGTTTTTCAACTTCAGGGAACTTATCGTAAGAGAATACCGGCTCTTTTATAGCGTAACCTTTAAGCTTGCGCTCTATGGTAAAATCTTTTAGTTTATTAACGCCCAGCATTACTTTGGCGGCAATGTTAATGTAAGGCACGTCATACGCCTTGGCTATGAAAGGCACAGTACGCGATGCACGCGGGTTAGCCTCTATTACATAAACCTCGTCGTCTTTTATGGCGAATTGTATGTTTAACAAACCGATAACATTTAGGGCCTTGGCAATTTTTTTAGTGTACTGCTCCATTTTGTTAATCACGTTGGCCGACAGATCAAACGGTGGTAATACCGCGAACGAGTCGCCCGAGTGGATACCCGCAGGCTCGATATGTTCCATCAAGCCAACTATATGCACATCATCGCCATCGCTTATAGAGTCAGATTCGGCCTCTGCAGCACGATCAAGGAAGTGATCTATCAATACACGGTTGCCCGGCAAATTTTTCAGCAAACCAACAACTGCTTTCTCCAGGTCCTCATCATTAATTACAATGCTCATGCCCTGGCCGCCTAATACGTAGCTTGGGCGCACCAATACCGGGTAACCTACCTGGTGTGCAACTACCAATGCTTCTTCGGCACTTTCGGCAACTCCATATAGCGGGTAAGGTATTTCCAGTTCTTTCAGCAAATCAGAGAAACGGCCACGGTCTTCGGCAATGTCCATGTTATCAAACGATGTACCGATGATCTTGATGCCATGTTCATGCATCTTCTCGGCCATCTTTAAGGCTGTTTGCCCGCCTAACTGAACAATAACCCCAACAGGTTTTTCCAACTCGATGATCTCGCGCACATGCTCCCAGAAAACCGGCTCGAAGTATAGCTTATCGGCCATGTTAAAGTCGGTTGATACCGTCTCCGGGTTACAGTTAATCATGATGGCCTCAAAGCCGGACTCTTTCGCGGCTAATAAACCGTGTACACAGCTATAATCAAACTCAATACCCTGGCCAATACGGTTAGGGCCTGATCCTAATACAATTATCTTTTTCTTGTCAGATGAGATGGATTCGTTCTCGCCTTCGTAAGTTGAGTAGTAGTAAGGTGTTTTGGCAGGGAACTCGGCAGCGCATGTGTCAACCATTTTGTAAACACGCTTAATACCTAATTCTTTACGGCGCTGGTAAACATCCTCTTCGGTAGTATTATTATGCAGTATGTAAGCTATCTGTGCGTCAGAGAACCCTTTTTGTTTTAAGGTGAAAAGAAAATCCGGCGGAATGTTATTTAATGAATACCTGCGCAACTCAATCTCCAGGTTCACAATATCCATGATCTGGTTCAAGAACCAGCGGTCTATCTTAGTTGCTTTACGTACCGACTCGATAGGTACGCCTAAACTCAAAGCATCATACACATGGAACAGCCTGTCCCAGCTTGGATGCTCCAGGCTGTGCATAATCTCATCAAGGTTGCGGCTTTGTTTGCCATCGGCACCTAAACCCGCACGGCCTATCTCTAAACTCTGACATGCTTTTTGCAATGCCTCAATAAAGCTACGGCCAATGCCCATAACCTCGCCTACCGATTTCATTTGCAGGCCCAATTCGCGGTTAGCACCTTTAAATTTATCAAAGTTCCAGCGGGGGATCTTAACAATCACATAATCCAACGTCGGCTCAAAATAAGCTGATGTTGTTTTGGTCATCTGGTTTTCTATATCGTCAAGGTTATAACCTATGGCAAATTTGGCAGCTATTTTGGCGATAGGGTAACCTGTTGCTTTTGATGCCAATGCTGATGAACGCGATACCCTCGGGTTGATCTCGATAGCGATGATTGCCTCATCAGCCGGGTTAACAGAGAATTGTACGTTACAACCACCTGCAAAATTACCAATAGCGCGCATCATTTTAATGGCTTGGTTACGCATATCCTGGTAGCAGCGGTCGCTCAATGTCATGGCCGGGGCCACGGTTATCGAGTCGCCGGTATGGATGCCCATTGGGTCAAAGTTCTCTATCGAGCAAATGATGATAACGTTATCATTACTATCACGCAGCAACTCCAGCTCATATTCCTTCCAGCCTAAAACAGCCTGCTCTACCAATACCTCGTGGGTTGGCGATGCCTGCAGTCCGCGACTTAGTGCTGCGTCAAAATCTTCTTTTTTATGTACAAAGCCTGCGCCTTTACCACCCAGCGTATAGCTTGGGCGTATAACCAGCGGGAAACCAATTTCCTGCGCGGCCTCTTTCCCTTCAAGGAAAGAGTTGGCAATTTTTGAGGTAGCTACCCCAACACCTATATGAACCATTAACTGGCGGAGGGCCTCGCGGTTCTCTGTTTTCTCTATCGCGGCAATATCAACACC
>JACMRC010000036.1 GCA_014376655.1 Mucilaginibacter sp.
AACAAATATGAGTATTGATCAGGATAAATACATTTTAAGTGTCGAAAGTCTCGGCGTTACTTACGGCGATTTTGTGGCCGTAAAAGATGTTGGGTTTAACGTTTTACATGGCGAGATCTTCGGCCTGCTTGGCCCCAACGGTGCCGGTAAAACAAGCACGCTGAGTTCTATTGAAGGTTTATTAAAATACAAAAGCGGGACTATCATTGTGGATGGGCAGGATGTGCAGCAAAAGCCGTTACATGCCAAAGCATCAATGGGGGTACAGCTGCAATCTACCAGCTTCCAGCCCGAGCTGAATGTTATCAAGATCCTTCAACTATTCTCAGGTATATATGGCGTGCCAAAAAACAAGGATGAGATAAAAGAGATCTTAAAAGAAATCAGCCTTGAAGAACATGGCAAGAAAAAATTCGGCCAGTTATCAGGCGGTCAGCAGCAGCGCGTATCGTTGGTGATATCAACTATCCATAACCCTAAACTGGTGCTGTTAGACGAGCCAACGACGGGCCTCGACCCGCAATCGCGCCGCCAGTTGTGGGAGCGCATCGAAGCCTTCCGCGAAAAAGGGCATGCGGTACTATTAACCACCCATTCTATGGAAGAAGCCGAGGCTATCTGCGACCGTATTGCCATCATCGATCATGGGCGGGTTATTGCTGTTGACACCCCGCAGGCACTGATAGACAAACACAAAGACGACCCGGAAGTAATAGCCGTATCGCGCCGTGGCAAAGTAACTTTAGAAGATGTATTTATCGCCCTAACCGGCAAAGCTGTAAGAGAATAATATTATGGAAACAATTATACCAAAAACATCAACCGTATTTGCCACCCTTTTTAGGGCTGATATGGCTACATTGCTAAGTAACCGCCGGTCGGCAGTGATCTCATTATTAGTGCCGATGATCGTATTACTTACCTGGAAAGGGTTTATTCAGATAAAAGGCGGTCCTTTTGTGCTTGCTACCGCTATTGCCATTGGCCTTATTGCTATAGGCTTAATGGGGTACACGCTTACTGTGGCCCGCGATAGGGATAAAGGCATATTTCAACGTTTGCGTGTAGCACCAGTGCCAACCTGGGTTATCATGACCAGTCGTATCAGCATCCAACTGATGATGATAATGGTGTTAACACTGGTAGTTTTTATTGTGGGATACCAGTATGACGGTGTCGCACTCTCTGCTTCGGGATATCTGCTTACCTTTTTTGCAGCTATTTTAGGCGGAGCGGTTTACCTGAGCCTGGGCCAGCTAATAGTGGGCCTCATTAAAAACTTCGAGACCATTAACGCTGTAACCCGCATTACTTATTTCATATTCATTATGCTGGGTATGGTTGGCGAGTTAATGATAAAAAACGAGCAGCTAAAGAAAGCCATACACTTCTCGCCATACGGTTGTGTTAAAATAATGCTTGCAGCAAGTATGGAGCCTGCTAAATGGGTAAATGATACCACTATAGCTGTGTTGGTATCGGTAGGTTATATCGTTGTGTTTGCAGGTGTTGGCATCAGCAAATTTAAGTGGAATACTAAATAACAGACTATTTTGTCATTCATAGCGAAAAATCTTGTAAATGAAATAAGCAAGACGTATAAGGTTTTTCGCTATGCTCAAGAACTCTTCGCAATGCTACCCATGACATGTTACTAATGTAACCATAGTTCATATCACCTAAATATCACGCAATATCACGCATTTATTACACGTTTTCACGCGATTATTACACATTTTCACGTGATTATCACACGAAATCACGCGATTTCACAGCGATTTTTTTACTTAAATAGCTGTTTATTAGCATATTGCTGTAAAAATGAAATTTATTCGCTTTTGGGGCTGAGTTGAAATGTCGAAGTTGGATGATTTAAAAGAGCAGGCGTTGGACTTATACAAAAATACAAAAAATATCGCGGAGATAAAATGCCCCGGATGATTATGGCAGAAATCATTTTTAAACGCGATTTTCCCGGAACCTAAGCGTGTCATTTCACCTTTAAAGTCCCGCCGGGATTTTATAACTCAGAATGACAAGAGTTATAATAGGAAAGGCCCCGATCGGGGCCTTTCCTATTATAAAATAATCTTTCTCTATTTATTCCCCACCTGCATTGGCGTAACACCAACAGTTTGCCCACGGCCCGCCGCAGCAGTACCGGCCTTTTGTTTAAATATGGCAAATTTTGATGGTTTAGGCATTGTACCCCAAACGTTGTTGCTTTCGTCAATGTCACCGGTTTCACGCATTGGGTCTAATTTTATTGATGCCACTTCTTTATCGTGCATGTAAAACTTAGACGCTTTCTGCTCATTCAACCGCCAGATCTGCGCAGGGATGCGGTCTATCATTTTGCTGCCGTCGGTAAATGTAAACTCGACGATGATCGGCATCACCAGGCCGCCTTTGTTGCCAAAGCTTACCATGTAGAAGTACTTACCTGCGTACTTTGCAGCTTCTGCATCGGTTAAAGGTTCGGTTACTACACCTGCAGCAGGTTGGTTTTTGAGCATCACCGCAAACTTATTATTATCAACAGTAACCAAACCACGATCGTACTTCCAGTAAAAGTCCTGCGTAGCAACGTCCTTATCAGTCTGGAAGATCACCTTCTCTTCTCTGTTCCTGACTTTCGCTATATCCTCGAAAGGTAGAAGCGCAGGTGGCTCAGGCTTGTTAGGATCGTTTAGTTGAGTAGCAAGTGGTGTCCGTGCAAACACAGGCTTGCCGTTAATATCGGCCCTGGCCACGCTAACCGAATCTATTGATATATCTACCGGGTCAGTTCCATAGAACCAACCTCTCCAAAACCAATCCAGGTCCTCGCCGCTGGCATCTTCCATGGTACGGAAGAAATCGGCAGGAGTGGGGTGCTTAAATGCCCAGCGTTTAGCATATTCTTTAAACGAATAGTCGAACAACTCGCGGCCCATTACAGTTTCGCGCAGTATGTTTAAAGCTGTAGCAGGCTTAGCATAAGCATTAGGCCCAAACATCACAATGTTTTCTGAGTTGGTCATTACCGGCTCCAACAGGTTCTTTGGCAGCTTCATATAATCGGCTATCAAATAAGCCGGGCCTCTTTTCGACGGGAACTTGTTATCCCATAAACCTTCGGTCAACATCTGTACGAACGAGTTTAAACCCTCGTCCATCCAGGTCCACTGGCGCTCATCGCTGTTAACTATCATAGGGAAGAAGTTATGACCTACTTCGTGTATAATAACGCCTATCATGCCGTTTTTAACCGTTTCGCTATAGTTGCCATCTTTATCCGTACGGCCATTGTTAAAGCAGATCATCGGGTATTCCATACCGTTTGATGCCTCTATACTTTGCGCCACCGGGTAAGGATAAGGGAACGTAAAATGCGAGTAACTCTTTATAGTATGCGCTATAACCCGGGTTGAATATTTGCTCCACAAGTTGTATGATTCCTTGCTGAAAAAGCTCATGCACATTACCTTCTTGGTATCTATATCCTGCCCCATGGCATCCCAAACAAACTTG
>JACMRC010000333.1 GCA_014376655.1 Mucilaginibacter sp.
CCTTAGCACAAGTTGGCAAAAAGGTGACCATTGACGGCAAACTTGAGGGAGATACCCTCACGATCTCTTCGATAAAAGCGAGTTGATCCAGATATCAAAAAACTATAAAAGGCCTTTCTGAAATTTCAGAAAGGCCTTTTTCTTTTATCAACTCCGCTGTTATATTTTTTACTTAGCCGCCTTCAAAGTCTCTTTTACGCTACCGCAATCCAACATTTCTTTACCATAATACGGGTTCTCAATGGCCTGTGCATCGCTTAACCAACTTGATTTTTTCATTGGGCAATATTGCAAGTAAAGTGTTTTGGCATTTGCGTTCATTTCCTTTAAAACCGCGTATAGGTTTTTCGACAGGCTTGCAAAATGCTCGCGCTGATGATCAATTGCCTTTGTTTCGCTTATGTGGCGCGCATCAAAGCTTAGCTTGTCGACATATTTTTTCCAGGTAGCCTGATCCTTTATCTGTACCGCAGCAATTTGTGTTGTCAATACTTTGGCTTTAGCCTCGGCATTTGCACCGTTATCGGCAGCCAAAGCGTTCTTTACATCTAAATAAGCTGTCACTACATTATTTATAGCGGCGTTTGTTGCCTGTGCTTTTACGTTTATAGTTACTATAGTTAATAGCAATACTACAAAAATTGATCTGATGATTTTCATGACGTAAATTTAAACATATCTTACCATATACTGATTAATTTTGTAACAAACAGGCACGGAAATCGTATTGAAAATAGTAAGCAAATATTAGCTGCCAGTTATTCGGTGCATTTTATTTTGCTGTGTTTTTTGTATCTTTGTATTAAGCCAAACAACTGCTCTTTCTAAGCGGCCAATTTTTATCGCATTCAATTCAATCTAAAAGCGCATAAGTTCCACATTTCTAATTAATGTGTTAATATATAGCTATTTAAGTAAAAAAATTGATGTGATAGCGTGTGATAATTGCGTGATATAGTGTGATAACCGCGTGATATTGCGTAATTTCGTGTGATAATTGCGTGATATAGTGTGATATTATGTGGTAAAGCGGTTTCAAACGTAGGCACGGAGGCGCTTGAATCATACCCAAGTATGTAATTCCTGCAAACTCAAGATCTTCTACGATGGTTCCGTGAAGAAATCTAACAACAGCCCAAAGGTAAAGTAAAAGCGATTTCCCTGTAACAAACAGGCACGTATGTTAGTCATACCGCTAAGTTTTTTATATTTATACCATGCCGGTAAAAACCACGCTTAAAGAAAACATATCAATAGCCCTGCAATCAATAGCCGGGAACAGGTTGCGCACATCGCTTACCTCGTTAATTATCGCTATTGGTATTATGGCTTTAGTGGGGATATTAACTGCTATTGAAGGTATAAAACAATACACTACCGATGCTTTTTCGAGCTTGGGTGCAAATTCATTTACTATACAAAACCGTGGGTCGGGTGTAAACTTTGGCAATGGCGGGCACCGTAAAAGGTACCCATCTATACGGTACGACCAGGCACAACGCTTTAAAACACTTTATAAACTACCGGCCCTGGTTGCCATAAATTTAGATATATCGGGTGCGGCTATTGCTAAATATGAAGGGCTGAAAACCAACCCTAATATCACTGTAACCGGCACTAACGAAAATTATTTACAAACCAACGGTTACAAGCTGGCATTGGGCCGTAATTTTTCTGAAACAGAATTAGAGTATGGTGCCAACGTTGTTATTATTGGGCAGGAAATAAAAACAAAGCTTTTTAAAAATGGTGACCCTATTAATAAATCTATTTTTGTTGGTAGCAACAAGTTTAGAGTAATTGGCGTTTTTGCACCCAAAGGTGCAAGCGCCGGCTTTGGCGGCGGCGACAGGTTATGCACCATACCTATATTAAAAGCTAAACAAATAGCTACCAGTTCAAACCCATCATTCGCGGTTACGGTAATGGTTACCAGCGGCGGCAGTTTTGATGCAAGTATTGGTGAGGCTACTTCAACTTTTAGAAACATACGCAGCTTACCGGTAAGCAGTGCCGATAATTTTGAAATAACCCGTAGCGACTCTGTGCAGCAACAGTTGTCTGGCCAGCTAACAGGCATGACTGTGGCCGGGTTTGGCATTGGTTTAATTACGCTTATTGGCGCAGCTATTGGTTTAATGAATATTATGCTGGTATCGGTTACGGAGCGTACCCGCGAAATTGGCATCCGCAAGGCTATTGGAGCTACGCCATCAGTCATACGCAAACAATTTTTAATTGAAGCTATAGTAATATGCCTTATAGGTGGCGTAGGTGGTATTATATTGGGGATGGCCGTTGGCAATTTAATTGCCGTACAAATAAGCGGTAAATTTATTGTACCATGGTTGTGGTTATTCTCGGCTATTGCGTTGTGTACCTTAATTGGATTGTTATCGGGCTTTTATCCAGCCAAAAAAGCATCAAAACTTGACCCGGTTGAGGCCTTGAGATACGAATGATTAGATTCAAGAAACAAGAGTCAAGAATTAAGATTAAATAATTTGGCACCCTTTTGTTTCTTGACTCTTAATTGTTGACTCTTGCTTCTATTTCAGCATAATATTCTTCAGCGGGTAATTAGTTAGCAGCTTTTGCACGTGCGGAAAATTTAAAGCATCATGAAAAGCTGCTGCGTGTCTTGGATGGTGCATATCGCTTGATATAAAATCAACAATATCATTATCTACCATAGCTTCAGCCTTTTTCTTAACGTCCTTGCCGTAGTAACCTGTTAATGATATGGTGTTTAATTGCATATTACAACCCCAGGCGCGCAGGTTTGTCATTTCTTCTACAGTCATGTAAGCATACCTTTCAGGATGCGCTAGAATAGGCTTATAATCACCCCATTCTATCATTTTTTGTATAACCTGGAAGGCGTTGGGTGGCGGGCTAACAAATGAATATTCAAACAGCGCGTAATTATCGCCCATGATCATTAACCTTTTTTCGTCAACACGTTTCTCAAACGTTTCATCAAAATAGTGCTCGGCAGCGGCTTCAATTTCAATGTCGATATTTTGATTTTTCAATTCTGCCTTTAATACTTCAAGGGCGCCGTTAATTGTTTCGGGGGTGTTTCTATAAAAATCGACCATAATGTGCGGGGTAGCAATGATCTTTTTGATACCCACTTCCATCATTTTCTTTATTAGGAATATAGACTCCTCGGGGTTTTGCGCGCCGTCATCAATTCCGGGCAAAACATGCGAATGCATATCAACCATTATCGAACCGTAGTTGAAATCGGAATTCTTTTTTTTCTCTTTCCTTTTAAAGAAATTAAACATCTAACGATCGTTATATTGTTCTGTATAGTACTTTTGGTAATGGCCTGATGTTACATCAGTTAACCACTCTTCGTTCGCTAAATACCAATCAACAGTTTTTTCCAACCCTTCTTCAAATGTAATGCTTGGCACCCAGCCTAATTCTTTTTGCAGCTTGGTAGCGTCAATAGCGTAACGCAGGTCATGGCCTGCCCTATCTGTGACAAAAGTTATCAACTTTGCCGATTCTCCATCCTCCCTACCCAACTTCTTATCCATTATAGTACACAACGCATTAATCAGGTCGATGTTTTTCCAC
>JACMRC010000334.1 GCA_014376655.1 Mucilaginibacter sp.
ATTAACCGCACTAACAGACGATTTAAGGCCGTATGTGCCCTTGTTGTTATCCTATCATAGCCTGCTTACCAAATTGGATTTTGTGCGGGCTAAGGCGCTGTTTGCCATTGATATTGAAGGCGAATTGCCGCAGGTAGTTAACGAGGCAAGATTAAAGTTAGTGAATGCGCGGCATCCGCTGCTGTTCTTGAATTTTAAGAAAGAACATAAAACCGTAGTACCGTTAAACCTGCAGATAGACGACCGTACACGTGTAGTTGTAGTATCTGGCCCTAACGCCGGTGGTAAGTCGGTATGTATGAAAACCGTTGGGTTACTACAACTAATGGTGCAGGCAGGTTTATTAATTCCGGCAGATGAAGCAAGCGTGGTGGGTGTATTTAAACAGTTTTTTGTTGATATAGGCGATGATCAATCTATAGAGAGTGATTTGAGTACCTACAGCGCGCACCTGTCCAAAATGAAAAACTTTGTGGAGAATGCCAACGCTAAATCGCTGATATTGATAGATGAGTTTGGTACCGGTACAGATCCACAATTTGGCGGGCCTATAGCCGAAGCTGTGTTAGAATCGCTTAACCATAAAAAAGTTAAAGGGATGGTAACTACCCACTACAGTAACCTTAAAATATTTGCCGGTAATACCGAAGGGATAGAAAATGCGTCGATGTTGTTTAATAACACAGAGATGAAACCCCTTTATATGTTGGAAGTTGGTAAGCCGGGCAGTTCGTATGCATTCGAGATCGCCCAGAAGATCGGTCTGCCGCAAAATGTGCTTAACCTCGCCAAAAACAAAATAAGCGCCGGGCAAAAAAATGTGGATACGCTATTGGTTGGCTTAGAGCGCGAGAAAAAAGAGATATTAGACACTCGCGTTAAGCTGGAAAAACAACAACGCCAGGTTGATGCCTTGTTAACTGAAAACGAGCAACTGAAAAGCTATCTCGAAGAAAATAAAAAGGTACTGATCCGCGAAGCTAAGGAGGAAGCGAAAAACATCATCCTTAACGCTAATAAGCTGGTTGAGAATACCATTGCCGAAATTAAAAGCAGCAACGCTGATAAGGAAAAAACAAAAGACCTGCGCGAAAACCTTAACCGCGAACTGCAAAAAAATACGGCTAAGCCTGTAGTTGCAAAAACAGCCGCAACTGATGAGGAAATTAAAGTAGGCGACTGGGTAAAACTAACCGATTCTGAAACTACCGGGCAGGTTATTGAGCTGATAAAAGATAACATAATTATAGCTATTGGCGACCTGCGTACTGTAGCTAAACGCAAGCGGGTGTTGAAAGTATCTAAATCTGTTGTTCCTAAAGAAGTGCGCCGTAGCATGATGAGCCATACCGGCGATATTGCCAGTTTTAGCCCCGAGATAGATGTACGCGGTATGCGTACCGAGGATGCGCTTGGTGCTATAGAAAGATTGTTTGATCGTGCCCTGATGATGGGTTTCGGCAATTTGAAGATCTTACACGGCAAAGGCGACGGGATTCTGCGTAAAATGATTCGCCAGTATCTTAAAAAGTACGACCAGGTAGACCGTATGGAAGATGAGCACATGGACAGGGGCGGGGACGGGATTACTTATGTATATTTGAAGTAGCCCCTTTTTTGTCATTGCTAGCGAGGAACGAGCGCGGCAATCGCACGCTGCAAAGTCTAAGCTTTTCTCCTTGCGATTGCCACGCTACGCTCGCAATGACACACTTATTCTAAGCCTACCTTTGGGTTATCGGCGGTTGATTAGGCGCGGGCCTGTCAGGCTCAACATTACTTTGTCCGTCATTATCCGCTGTACCTTCTTCGTAAGTTTGGGCAGACTCTGTTTCTTTTTCGTCATTGTCTGACTTTCCGCTTTGTGCCTTCTCGTAATCCGGGCTGCCTTCCTGATTTAACGGTTTAAAGTTGTTACTTTCAGTATGTTCCTCGGCTGGTTGTGTACGCCTGAAGTATGCGTTTGTATAACCCGCGTTTTGCGATGGATTGTTTTTATCATCGCCGGAAGGCGTAACGTTATTGGCACCAAAATTTTCGCCACCCATTGGCTGGCCTTCGGTCACCGGTTTTGATTCTTCGTTATCTGCTAACATAATCTTGTTTTATTGGTTGATGTACTAATAGTAATGCACAGGCTTTATAATTGTTTTTCTGTGCCGATGATTTGCTATTTTTACCGATACCAATTACAACCAATGAACAAAGTATTTAATAACGCGGATGAAGCCATCCGAGACATAGACGACGGCGCAACCCTGCTGGTTGGGGGCTTTGGCATTTGCGGCCTGCCCGAAAACTGCATAGCCGCGCTGGTTAAGAAAGGAGTGAAGGACCTTACCTGTATCTCCAACAATGCCGGCGTTGATGATTTTGGCATAGGCCTGATGCTGCACAAGCACCAGGTAAAAAAGATGATCTCATCCTACGTGGGCGAAAACGCCGAGTTTGAGCGCCAACTGTTAAGCGGCGAATTAGAAGTCGAACTGATACCACAAGGCACATTAGCAACCCGCTGCATGGCGGCAGGCTACGGCCTGCCTGCCATATTCACTCCGGCAGGTATAGGCACCGAAGTAGCCATAGGCAAAGAAATCAGGAACTTTAATGGTAAGGACTACCTGATGGAAATGGCATTTGATGCTGATTTTGCCATAGTAAAAGCCTGGAAAGGCGATAGCATGGGTAACTTGGTTTACAGATCGACCGCGCGCAACTTTAACCCGGTTATGGCAATGGCAGGCAAGATAACTATAGCCGAAGTTGAAGAATTGGTAGAACCCGGAGAGTTAGACCCGGATCATATCCATACGCCGGGGATATATGTGCACCGGGTATTTAAGGGAGTGAATTACGAGAAGAGAATAGAGCAACGTACTGTAAGAAAACAAAATTAACCACCACGTCATTGCTGTAAAGGTCAACTAATTCGGTAACAGAATTAGTTGACCTTTACAGCAATGACGGTTTATTTAAAATAAAACCATGCTTGACAAAACAGGAATAGCGAAACGTATCGCTAAAGAAATAAAAGACGGATACTACGTTAACTTAGGCATAGGTATACCTACACTGGTAGCTAATTACATTCCGGAACATATTGACGTTGTGCTACAATCAGAAAACGGACTGTTGGGTATGGGTCCTTTCCCGTTTGAGGGCGAGGAAGATGCTGATGTGATAAACGCAGGTAAGCAAACTATTACCATGCTGCCGGGTTCAGCGATATTTGATTCGGCTATGAGCTTTGGTATGATAAGGGC
>JACMRC010000037.1 GCA_014376655.1 Mucilaginibacter sp.
ATTAGCTTTGCCCGGCAAATAATACCTCCAAATAATTATTTGCTATGCAGTCAGACCCATCAAAATTTGTTGCCGAAGGTTTAACCTACGATGACGTATTACTACTCCCGGCTTATTCAGAAGTTTTACCGCGCGATGTTAACACCAGCTCGTTTTTAACCCGTAATATCAGGTTAAACGTTCCGTTGGTATCGGCCGCTATGGACACCGTTACCGAAGCGCAATTGGCTATTGCCATGGCCCAGGCCGGTGGTTTAGGCATGCTGCACAAAAACATGAGCATTGATAAACAGGCTGATGAAGTGCGCAAAGTAAAACGCTCAGAAAGTGGCATGATCCAGGACCCGGTTACGCTGCACGTAGCATCGACTGTTGGCGACGCGGTTAAAATAATGCGTGAGTTTAAAATTGGCGGTATCCCGGTAGTAGGTGAGGATAACAAGCTGAAAGGCATCATAACCAACCGCGACTTGCGTTTTCAAAAGGATATGAGCAAGCCGGTTCAGGAAGTAATGACCAAAGATGACCTGATCACTGCTGCAAAAGGCACTACCTTATCGCAAGCCGAAGGAATATTACAACAACATAAAATTGAAAAACTACCGGTTGTTGATGACAACGGCATATTGATCGGCCTGATCACCTTTAAAGATATCCAGAAATTTAAGAACTTCCCTAACGCCTGTAAAGACGAACATGGCCGCCTGCGCGTAGGCGCAGCCGTTGGTGTTACTGCCGATACGATGGAGCGAGTAGATGCTTTGGTAAAAGCAGGCGTTGATGTTATCGCTATTGATACTGCACACGGCCACTCAAAAGGTGTTATTGATAAACTAAAAGAAGTAAAAGCAAAATATCCCGATCTGCAGGTTATTGCAGGTAACGTTGCTACCGGCGATGCTGCCATAGCGTTAGCAAATGCCGGTGCCGATGGTGTTAAAGTAGGTATTGGCCCGGGTTCTATCTGTACTACCCGCATTATTGCCGGTGTAGGTGTTCCGCAATTATATGCGGTTTACGAGTGCGCTAAGGCACTAAGAGGTACAGGCGTGCCGGTTATTGCAGATGGTGGTATTAAACACACTGGCGACATTGCTAAGGCTATTGCAGCGGGTGCAGGCACTATCATGGCGGGATCGTTATTCGCAGGTGTTGAAGAATCACCGGGCGAGAGTATTATATATGAAGGCCGCCGTTTTAAATCATACCGTGGTATGGGTTCTATAGAGGCTATGGAGCAAGGATCGAAAGATCGTTATTTCCAGGATGTTGAGGATGATATCAAGAAACTGGTTCCCGAAGGTATTGTAGGACGTGTGCCATACAAAGGTACCCTGTCAGAAGTGATATACCAGTTTGTAGGCGGACTTCGTGCCAGCATGGGCTATTGTGGTGCCAAAGACATTGAAGCCCTACAGCAAGCCAAATTTGTACGTATAACTGCATCAGGTATCCGCGAGTCGCACCCGCATGATATTACGATCACAAAGGAAGCACCGAATTATACACGTTAATTATCGATTTATTGAATTATTGAATGATTTTGGTAATTCTATAATTCAGTAATTCAATAAATCATACATGAAAAGCATTTGCGTATTCTGCGGGGCTAATTACAACGGCGACCCGGTATTAAAAGAAGCTGTTGAATTACTGGCCGAAGTAATGGTGAGTAAAGACATTACCCTAGTTTTTGGCGGTGGCAAAGTTGGTGTAATGGGTTTGATCGCTGATGCGGTATTAGCACGGGGTGGTAAAGCGATTGGTGTTATCCCCGGATTTTTAATGGATAAGGAAGTTGGTCACACAGGCCTAACTGAGATGCATATTGTTGAGAATATGCATCAGCGCAAACAAATGATGAATGACCTTTGCGACGGTATTATTATGCTGCCCGGAGGTTTCGGGACACTCGAAGAATTTTTTGAAGTATTAACCTGGCTGCAGCTGGGTTTGCACCATCACCCGGTAGGTGTATTAAATATTAACGGTTTTTATGATAACCTGTTAAAGCAGATGGACGTAATGGTTGAGCAGCGTTTCCTGAAACCTGTTAACCGCCAACTGGTTATTACATCAGCAGATGCGATTGAGCTGACAGAGCTGATGGAAAATGTAAAAATTGAACCTGACGAAGTATGGTTCAAGGATAGAAATCTTTCTTAATAAGGCTTAAAAGATCAACTTAATTTATTGGTTGTGCCTGATAGGCAAAGTAGGCAGCAAGTGTAACTGCAGGTATCTGGGTAATCAAAACTAAACTGTAAACGCGCGCCAGTACATTAAAACGTTTACATAAATAAGCTACTGTTAAAATTATCATTTAATTAGGGGTATTAATTAGCTTCTTATACGAAGTAACGAATTATAAGTTGTAATTCCAAACTTTTTGTAACAAAAAAGTTGCAATTGTGTTTATTTCTTATGTTATATAAAAAAAGGGCCAATCAACCGTTTTTTACTTAAATTGTATTTTTCTGAATAAACCTATTTATGGATATCGAATTCAACAAAAACGAAGATATTAACAAGCAGCTGGCGTTTGATGTAACAACCCGGCTAAAAAAAATATACCTGGGTGGCGGCGAAAAAGCTGCAGCTAAACAAAAAGAAAAGGGCAAGATGCTGGCCCGTGAGCGGGTGGCTTATTTAATTGATAAAGATAGCCATTGGCTGGAAGTAGGCGCCTTTGTGGGCGAGGGCATGTATGCCGAGCATGGTGGCTGCCCATCAGGTGGCGTAATAACCGGTATTGGCTATGTGTCGGGCAGGCAATGTGTTATTGTTGCCAATGACGCTACAGTTAAGGCAGGGGCGTGGTTCCCGATAACCGCTAAGAAAAACCTGCGCGCGCAGGAAATAGCTATGGAGAACCGACTGCCTATAATTTATTTGGTTGATTCGGCTGGTGTTTATTTACCCTTACAGGATGAGATCTTCCCGGACAAAGAACATTTCGGCCGCATCTTCCGCAATAATGCGCTAATGAGCAGCATGGGCATTATCCAGATCTCAGCCATTATGGGGTCATGTGTTGCCGGCGGTGCCTATTTGCCTATAATGAGCGATGAGGCGATGATAGTAGAGGGCACCGGCTCGGTTTTCCTGGCCGGATCTTTCCTGGTAAAATCTGCCATAGGCGAGGATATTGATAACGAAACCTTAGGCGGTGCAACCACACATTGCGAGATCTCTGGCGTTACCGACTACAAGCAGCCAAACGACAAGGCTGCCCTTGATTCGATCCGTAAAATAATGAGCATGACCGGCGATTACACCAAAGCAGGGTTTGACCGCATAAAACCAATCACGCCTAAGCTAAACATGAAGGACATCTACGGTATCTTACCTGATAACCGCGAGAAAGCCTACGATATGCGCGAGATAGTTTTACGACTGTTAGATAATTCTGAATTTGAGGAATATAAA
>JACMRC010000335.1 GCA_014376655.1 Mucilaginibacter sp.
CAGATGGCAACCTGCGTGCATTACGCATAGCTGATGTTGAATGGGAAACGGATTTCTTAGGTCGCCCTGTTAAATTTGCTGAAGTTGAAGGATCAGAGCGTGAGATACCTTGCCAGCGGGTATTCCTTGCAATGGGTTTCTTAAATCCGCAATATGTAGGTATGCTGGAAAGCCTTGGCGTTGAATTAGACGGACGCAAAAACGTAAATGCAAAAGAAGGCGTTTACCGTACCAACGTAAGCAAAGTGTTTGCAGCAGGCGATATGCGCCGCGGACAATCATTGGTTGTTTGGGCAATATCAGAAGGCCGTGAATGTGCCCGCAAAGTCGATGAATTTTTAATGGGGCACTCTATCTTAGAGAGCAAGGATTCTGTTAATCAGTTCGACCAGGTTTTTGATTCGTAGCCCGCTAACCCTCCAAAGGAGTCCTTCGGACCCTGAAGGGGGAATAATATTGGAAATCCTCTTTCGCTTGTGCGGGAGAGGATTTTTAGTTAAAAAACTGTCATTGCTGTAAAGGTCACTTCTCCGACGGATTCTTCTTCCCATCATTCAACTTCTCCACCAACTTAATCAACCGTTCATCGCGGGTTTTTTCCTGCTTGGCGGTTAAGATCCAAAGCACGTATTCTTTTTTGTTGGAGTAGGAGAGCTGCTGATAAAAATCCATAGCTCTGGGTTCAGCTTTCAAGGCATCGGCTATAATGGGCGGGAGTTTTATTTGTTTATTATCAACGTCTATATAGGCGCTGTATTCGTTTTGGCGTACGGTATCGTTCCGGCCATCGGATGTTTTAACCTGCGCTTCGGGTCTGAAACGTAACGCCGTCCAGGTTTCATCAATAGCGGCTGATGCCACTATTCGTAAGCCATATTTGGCTACCTCGTCCCAGCTGCCCATCATTTCCAAATCGCTTTTTATGCCCGAGCTTTTTTTGGGGTAGGTTATCCAGAATACGGTATCGGGTTTTAATACAGGGACTATTGATTTTAAAGACTCAGCCAGATCGGCAGCATCTTTAACAAATAGCTGCACCCCGTCAAATTGTCTGCTGGGGTTGAAGAATAAGGTAACGCCTTCGGGTAAAGGGTCAAGTATGGCAAAGTAGCTTTTTGGCGCATTATAAAACAACCAGCGCTTGCCGGGTTTTATTAATAGTTTTTTAGCTAATACACTCATAGTAGTTATCGTTGATAGATCATGGTTGATAGTTCATAGAAAATCGCTTATGCCATTAACCATGATCCATTAACTATGAACTAAATAGCCAATTTAGCAAAGAAATCCCACAATATAATACCTGCCGATACCACGATATTGAACGAGTGCTTGGTGCCAAACTGCGGTATCTCTATACAGGTATCAATTACCTGCATTACTTCATCACTTACGCCATTTACCTCATTACCAAATATTAACGCGTATTTGGCGTTTTTATCCGGCGTAAATTCATTAAGCATTACGCTGTTTTCGGCTTGCTCAATTGCTATGATCTGGTAACCATCTGCACGTAATTGTGTAACCGCTGCCACAGCGTCTTCATAGTACGTCCAGTTAACAGATTGGGTTGCTCCAAGTGCTGTTTTCTCTATCTCGCGATGGGGTGGCTGGGCCGTTATCCCGCATAAACAGATCTGTTCCACCGCAAACCCATCCGACGTACGAAATATCGACCCGATATTATGCATACTTCGCACACTATCCAACACCACAGCAACAGGCAGTTTTTGCTGTCCTTTAAATTCGGCTACGGTGGCGCGGTTAAGTTCGTCTAATTTTAGTTTTCGCATTGTTTATAGTGACAACATTCCAACACCCTTGCCAATCAATGATTGATATACAGATGGAGCGTAACCTATTTTAGCAGTGTAATAAGTATTTAGTTCCTGGCTGAATTTTTCAAACTCGTTGTGTTTTACCAACGCTATGGCACATCCACCAAATCCTGCGCCCGTCATGCGTGCTCCGGCTACGTGTGGGTTAGTTTTAGCATATTCTACTACAGCATCAAGCTCTTTGCCACTAACCTCGTACAGGTCGCGTAATGAGTCGTGCGAGGCATACATTAGTTTACCAAAACCAGTAAGGTCGTTTGCAGCTAAGGCATCTGCAGCTAATTTAACCCGGTCGTTTTCTTCAATAACATGCTGGGCGCGTTTGCGTACCACCTCGTCAGCTATTAAATTTTTATGCTGATTAAAAGTAGCCGCATCAATATCACATAAATAATTAATGCTAAGTTCCTTGTTAAGCGCTTTTAACGCTGCCTGGCATTCTTCCACACGCTCGTTGTATTTAGACTCTACCAGCTTGCGCGATTTATTGGTGTTAATAATAGCCAGCACATAGTCGCCTAAGTTACTCGGTACAATATCATATTTAAGTGTGTCGCAGTTTAATACAATGGCTTTGTCCTTTTCGCCAAAGGCAACGGCAAACTGGTCCATTATACCGCAGTTCATACCAATAAAGTTATTTTCGACTGATTTAGCGATTTTTACTAACTCCAGTTTAGTATAACCACTATTAAACAAATCATTTAAAGCATAAGCCATTACTACTTCAATAGAAGCCGATGATGATAAACCTGCACCAATAGGGATATCGCCAAAAAACAACATATCAAGCCCGCCTAATTTATGGCTGTCTTTCAAAAAATGACTTATTACACCCAGCGGGAAATTATACCAGCCGTCACTATCTTTTTCATAACTTTCTTTTAAAGCTATCTCCGGGCTCTCATCAAAATTCAAGCTCTTAAAGCGGAATACGTTATCCTGGTTAGCGCTTATTAATAAATAGGTACCAAACGTTATTGCAGCGGGCATTACAAGCCCGCCATTGTAATCAATGTGTTCGCCTATTAAGTTTACCCTTCCCGGCGAGAAGTAGGCGTGCTGAGGTTCTTTGTGATATATTTCAGAAAATTTTTGTGCTAAACCGTATTTCATTTTAAGCTATTTTATTGGTTTGGCAAATATTGTAAATATTACACTATTAGTATTACTACCAGCCATTAATAATTGTAAATAATTAAACAGGTTATGAATCTGCTTGTTCAATATTATATTTGTACCAACTAAAATAATAAACCATGGATCAATACTTAATAACGGCATACGATTATACAGACGAAGGTGCATTTGAAAGAAGAATGGGCGTAAGACCACATCATTTAGATGGCGCTAAGGACCTTAAAGCTAAAGGCAATTATGTTATAGGCGGGGCAATGCTGAATGAAGAAGGTAAAATGATAGGCTCAACAATGGTACTACAGTTTGAGAACGAAGAAGAACTGGAAGCCTGGAAACAAGGCGAACCTTACATCACCCAAAAAATATGGGAATCGGTAGATATAAAACCTTTTAAAGTAGCAAATGTATAATAGCCGATAATAGGAAAAGCCCCGACATTCGGGGCTTTTCCTATTATAATAAAGTTTTTACTTCTTCTTTTCGACTGTGCCTGATGAAAGGTTGATAGAATAACTATTGGCACCCAATGTTAAAATAGCTTCATTATAGCCGGGGAATGATATTGTCCCTTCAAATAAAAACGCGCCTTTAGCCGAGTTGCCTGTTATTGAGCAGGTAGCTGTACCGCTTATAATCATCGGCGGGTTTGTTATAGTAGGCTTTGCAATTACAAGGTTTTTAACAGTTATATCAATCGAAATAGATCCGGATCGTGTTGTATCTGGCTTTAGTTTAAAAGTACTTATATTTTTAAACTGACCGTTAATTACATATGCTGTTACAGTGGGCGTTAAACCCGAAACAGTTACGCTTGTACTACCATTGCCACTGGCAAATAGTTTGGGTCCACTGTAACTACCATTAAACGTTTCGCTACTGCTAACGTTGTCTGCCTGTTTTTTGGCGTTGCAATTAAGCTTGTTGGTGATCTTTTGTTTAAAGTTGAAAATTATTGAAGAACCCGGTGAATTTTGACGAACTATGGTATCAACGTGTGTTACACCACAACCCGTTGTATTGTTATATAGCGCCTGCGAACTTAAAGAAATGTCATTAGATATTGCAGCAAGGCCGTTAGCGCCTGATGCCAGCGAACCGGCTATCATCAAAGCCGACTCCTCATTACTAATAGGTATGATATCTGTTTTAATCTGTAGTTTTTTACAGGCTGTTATACCTATAAAACTAACAGCAATTATGAATATAAGGGGATGCTTCATAAAAACTTTTTCTTTAGTGTTACTTTTAATCAATTTTCGGTTTATAAAAATAAACATAATTTGACAATATCGCAAAAAATGTTGCGAAATTATTTTTACTTTAACTTAAAATTAATCTAGTAAAAAGAAAAAAAATTTGTGTTTTACCCACAAAGCCCTTTTATCATAAACTTACATTTAAGTAAATAACGAATATTATTTTACGGTATATCTATAAAGCGTACGCCCTATATTTCCATTGCTGTCAATACCCTCTATTATGGCGCGATAGGTGCCTGTACCGTCTGCATTAAAGAAATCAAAACCGGCATTGCCTTCTTTGTCGGTTATTACTTTGGGGTTCCAGTAAATGGTGGTCCGTAAATCACCTCCAAATGAGCCAGATTTGGTAGCATCATACTTAGGCGAATAAAATGCCCGGGCCGGGTAATAACCTTTTGGTGAAAAATTTACGGCGCTGTATTGCGATGTAGTTAGTTGGGCAAGCAACTCTTTATCTAACTTTGGTTTAGTTGTTTTTTTACTACTTACAACAACAACCCCGTTTGTGCCGTTCATGCGGTTTACGCCACTTAACCCTTCATTATTAAATATTTCTATTTGATCTATGGTTTCGGCAGGGATGCCAAAAAGATTCGCAAAGTCTACAATCATCCCATCCAGATAAATAGATACTTCTACTTTTTTACCCGCATTGTAATCGCGTGTTATATATAGCTTATCCTGGTAATAGGTAATTCCGGGTAGGGTTGCTTTTATGCACTCGTATAATGAGCCGCACCCCTCCAGGCGTTTACCATCCACTACGTGGTCTGGTATACTGCTTAATCCTACCAATGTAGGGAAATCCTGGTGGCTGACCTTTTTTTCGGGCTTTTGTTCTTTAATAACTACCTCTTTAAGCACACGCGAGTTAGCCAGCTGTTTTTTATCGTTTTGTAAATAGGCATTTAGTACTGTATCAATGTTAATAACTTCATCTGCAGCGCTGGTATTAGGCGTAGGTGGCTGCGGTGTAGGGTTATTCATCATGATCATTAAGTTATTGCCATTGATTGACCCTTTAGCATTAATAACAGCTTTAACAGAATCCGGAAAATATAATTTAGAGATCTTAAACTCGCCCTCGGGGGTAGTATTTACGCTTGCAGAAATTTTCATGTTCTTAACATAAAAATTTAACACCCCACGCGGTACAGGCATACCTGCCGATGTACGCAACGAGCCTGAAATTTCAATACCATCTTCCGGCCAAAATTTTATAGTAGGTTGTTTGTTTGCAAATACATCCTTATAAACAATGCGCCTGTAGCCTTGGGTAAGCATTAAAACATCCAGGTCCGCAGTGGTTTTATCATTTACCTTATTAAAATAATAGTTAGGCTTTTCAATATACCCTTTCAAGTCGGCATTAAGCAGCTGACTGGTTAAAATTGTGGTCTCCGCATCTTCATCAAATGGTACTTTCCTGTCATCTAATACGGTTACTGATAAATGAGCCATAGCAGGTTGGTTTGCGGCTGTTTTTGCTGTAACGTTAAAAGCTACAGGGTCGCGCAGCCCATAGGTTGATTTAGCGGTGCTTAAACCTATTTTTAATTGATCATTACGTTGTATAAATACAACACGCTCTGCCAACGGGTCGCCGTTAGCAGCAAAAATAGTAAACTGAGCTATTCCTGAAGGGAACTTGGATTTAGCAATAGTGGCCGAATAATTTTTAGTAACCAGTACCGATTGCCCCCCATAACAGATAACCTGGCCAGATTGGCCTAAAATAGATATCTTTTTGTATTTGTTCGCCAAAAAATAGGCATCGTTTGCCGAAATTGTAAGTGTTAGTTTTTCGGGATCGCTGCTGGTTATATTAAATGTTATACCCGACTCTTTAGCTTTTGGCAAGTCATAACTGTTTTGTGAACCATCGGCGAAAGTTAACGTTGCCTTGTAGGTTTTACCTGCTTCCGCTGTTAACTCAAATACACCCATCCCTAAATGCTGCGTTGTAACAGAAGCTACCACGGTTCCGCTGTTGTCTACAATAGTCCCTTTAACATCTGTGCCTAATCCATCAGGTTTAACAGCTTTAAAAGCAACCTTTGATTTAATGCCCGTTACCAGGTCGCCACCTTCGGGGAAAAATTGTACATCAATTGGTGAAGCAACATTTTTTAACGAATATGAATTTACTATAGTGTTATTATTAATATCAATCCCGGCTACCAGGTTAGCTTTGCCTAATCCATCGGTTTTATTTGTAGTAAAACTGATGTTAATATTGCCTTTAGCATCTGTTGTACCTTTGCCTTTGTTTATACTTTCGTCGTCTGTGTTTTGTACCTTCCAGCTAACTTTCCGGCCGGCATAGTCGCGGCCATCGGCAGTGTAATAATGTATCACCGCATCAATTTTAGCTGTATTGCTTTTAAACTGCCCCGATAAAGTGATACTGCTAAAAACGTTTTTATCTATAAGTGTACCAACGGGTATTGTTTTATTGAAGAAATAAGCGGGGTCAAAATTTCGCATCCAATTTGTGTATGCCTTTATATGATAATTGCCTTCTTTATAATTTCCTTTAAGTAGCAAAATATCCCCAATGGCTATTCCATCAGTAACTGGTAATTTTAAACGCTGTACGGTTGAATCTTTACTGGTTAAAACATCTACATATAAAACCTTGCTTATTGATGATGGCAGGTGTTTGTTTTTGGTCATATCATCATTAACAGTTACATCGTTTGTTAAGTATGCTTTAAACCAGATGGTATCGCCAACGGCATAATAAGGTTTGTCAAAATGCAGGTAAACTTTTTCAAAAGGGTAGTCGCTGTTGTACTTTACAGCCTTTGTAACAATAGTATTTATACTAATGGTATCAGTTTGTGCAAATGCCGATAAGCAGGTAACAAGTAACAGGGATAATGTAATAGCAAGTTTTCTTAAATTCATTAGTATGCTTTAAGGTATTAAAAAGATGTTAAATATATCTATTTATGCAGTAGTATGGCTAATACTATTGTACTTTAACATTTTTTTACACTTTGCAGTATAATAGGGTATAAAAAAAACATTAACCAACAATAATAAATGCTGTTGGTAATATTGGAAATAAATTTAACATGGGCATTGAAATAGAAAGAAAGTTTTTGGTTGATCATAAACAATGGCAGCAGCTGCCTAAACCTGCGGGTATTAAAATGCAGCAAGGGTATATGGTTAATGAGGATGACAGAACCATAAGGTTGCGCATAGCGGATAAACAAGCTTATTTAACGTTTAAAAGCGGTACTACAGGTATAAGCCGTAACGAATATGAATACGAAATACCCTTTAATGAAGCAACTGATTTATTTGCCCAATTTGTTAAATCAGGGTTAGAAAAGACCAGGTATTGCATTACTTATGCAACTAAATTATGGGAGGTTGATGTATTTGAAGGCGATAATGAGGGACTTGTTGTTGCCGAAATTGAATTGGATAGCGAGGACGAGCAATTTGAACATCCACCATGGGTTACAATAGAGGTTAGCGGCGACGGGCGATATTATAACTCCAGTTTATCTACGCATCCGTTTAAAAACTGGTAAATAAAAAGGCAGGGTTTTCCGTAGAAAGCCCTGCCTTTTTATTTTAGTGTCCGGAGTACCGGGTGTGCTGCTTACCAGCCGCTACCTTTTTTTGCAGCGCCACTTGCGATATGACCTTCAGCCGTAGCTTTGCTCATAATTGCAGCCATTTTGTTACCTGCTGCGTCTGCGCCTGTAGCAATGTATCTACCTGATTTTACATCAATAGTAGGATCAATCATTGGTACGTTTTTAGTTTTTGTTTTTACTGAATAAGCAGTAATGCCTGATGTTGCCATAAATAAGTTTTTAATTGTTTAAAAGTTAACCTTGTTAGGTGTGAATTGTTTACAC
>JACMRC010000336.1 GCA_014376655.1 Mucilaginibacter sp.
ACCTCATGCTTTCGTTCGGGCAGCTACTTGTGTCCTTCGCCCCACTTCATTCATGCAGCCTGTGCCGCAGACCTATGCGGCATCCTACGTTTCGCTAACATTACACCACGTTCGTAGCTAATCTGTTGCTTCATTACATGGCTACCCACCTGCAACCACACAAAGCAAACACACGGCGGGAAGCACATTCCATTTGCCAATACCAATGCTACAATACTCACTGGGTTTCATTATTGCTTCACTACGTGCTGCATTCATTTCAGTAGGGTTCAGTCCACCCGCTGCCAATAATGTTGCGAGCCTTGCTTGCCATGATCCCTTCCAATGAAGATTCAAAAATGAAATGTTACTACCTTCTGAAATTGTATTTTGCTCATAAACTTTAAGGCCACCAGATATGATGCGTCAAAACTTGTCACTCGCTTTTGAAAAATGTAAAAGTTATATTCGTCTATACCAGCAAATGGAAGGTCTCCGAAAGAAAGTGGTCAGTGTTAAATACAGCGATAAAGGCTTTTATGATTTAGATAAGTTCAACGGAAAGACTGATCACCCGAAGACGGAATTAGATTAATATTGTAGGCGTCGCACCAAACAACACGCTTGCTTAACCACAAGCGATAGCGGGCCTTTTTAATGATTAAGTTAAACTTGCAATTAATCTATTTATTTGAGCTTTAATTATTTAAATGTTGAACTTTCTTAAAGGTTATATTCCTTGTCTTCTTTTCTTGTCTTCCGTTTTGGTAGTTAACGGGCAAGAGCAAGACGACTGTAGCAATCAATACTTTTTTAATCTCTATAAGGACACAGCAAATCAACCGTATATAGCTGGAATGGCCCCTTGCACTCAAAACGGTATCATCTCTGTAGGCTGGACCAACAAAACAGGTACTGACGATGTAACCGATGGATTTATATGTAGAGTAGACCAGCAAGGTAATCTTATGTGGATGAAACTGGTTAAGGATGCCGGTAACGAAAGGTTGTTTTCCATTACATTGTTATCCGATGGTAATTATGCCGCATTCGGCATCACCAATACATATTTTTTTATTATCAAGTTTAATGAAGGCGGGGATATTATCTGGCGGAAACAGTACGAAGCAAGCATAACAAAAGAACTAGTCGGTGGAAAATTAAAAGAGGATATTACAGGAGAACTGATTTTGGTTGGTAATTTTATCGAAGACGGCCTATCGTTTCAGAATCGAATACTCTACTTGAAAACTACAAATGAGGGCAACCTGATTCTTTCAAAATATTATTATCCATTGGGATTAAGCCTGATTGGCGCCAAGGATTTTACATTAAAAGATGGCTTTACCTATGCTGTTGGTCAAACCTATGAAACCAATGGGTTCAGGGGAATAATAATGAAAATCAACAACACCACCGGCAACGTTAGCTGGATAAAAGCATTTGATCTTAATGGCGGTTCTCTCGATTTTGTTCAGGTATTTAATTACAGCAATAACAGTCTTTGTATTACCGGGCAGGGCAATTTCCCATCCTCCAGTTCCATTTACATCATAGATACTGCAGGCAAGTGTACTAAGGCAAACTTTTTTGAAGTGGTCTCCGGGACACAAAGGTTTTTTCCAACAAGTACTATGTCGTTCAATTATGAACTGTTTTTGTCTTATAGTGAAACTAGTTCTTCATTAGTTTCTGATGTATTTAGGTTGGTACAAATTGACCCAAACAAGGGTATTTTGAAACAATACAAGCTGGATAAAGATTTGATACCTACAGTTACAAATGCCCTTACCAACACTGATGGGAGCATTTACTTTTGTGGCTTTAAGCAATTCCCGAGTGTCGACTACCAAATGTTCATTGGCAAACTTTCTGCCGGTGGCGACGCAGCCTGTCCCACAAGCCCTACGGCCCTGGTATTTAAAACTGCAACTCAAAAAAGCAGTTTTCTTAACTGGCAAACTAAAACAAAAATCTTTCTGCCTCAAACACCTTCTATTAAACTTTTCAATACCAACTTGCCAACAATTACATCTTTATGTGATGTTTCGATTAAAAACAACTGTGACACAATTAAAATTCATCAATTAAAGAGTGCATGTTCCATATTAGATACCGTTAAACTTTCTGCCTATCTAAGTCCGGGTTGTGCTACGCCCATACGTTGGAGTTTCAGTGAAGCTGCAGTACAATCTTTTAATAAATCGACTGACACAAGCATTAGCCTCGTTTTTAACAAAGCATGGCAGGGTTACGTGTATGCCGACATTACACTGAGTTGCGTTACCCTGAAAGATTCCGTTTTAATCAATATTTCAAATCCATTGGAAAAACCTGATTTAGGTAAAGACACGGTAATTTGTCCCGACGCGAAAATTATATTGCATCTTTCTAATCTTTATAATTCCTATCGATGGTTTGATGGTTCTGTTGAAGCTAGATATACAGTAAACCAGCCGGGTACATACGGTGTATTGGTAACAGATGCCTGCGGGTTAGGGTATACCGATACCATAGTTGTGCTGTCACCGGGTGATATGACTTTTGAATTAGGCGCTGATAGAAATAAATGTGCAAACGACACAATTTCAATTACGGCACCAGGTGGCTTTTCTAATTATAATTGGAGCCCTGCCTTAAACCTCTCCAATCAAAACGCACAAACGGCCACCGTTTTTCCAGTAAAAAACACCACATATTATGTGCAGGCTGAAAAGTTTCATTGCCCTGTAATAGACTCAGTAAAAGTTCTCATTGTAAACACCACGACAATTCATTTAGGTTCAGACACCGCTATTTGCCAGGGTGATTCAATACAACTGGACGTTGGTCTGGGGTTTAAAAGCTATTCGTGGAGCAATGGCGAAGAAATCCGTAACATTTCGGTAAAGAATAAGGGGATTTACTCCGTAGCTGCAAAAGACATAAATGATTGTGTGATACGTGATACCCTTGAAATTGTCGGTGTAAATTCTGCTGCCAAAATACAGTTGCCACAGGACGGTTCAATTTGCAGAAATACAACTAAACTGCTTGATGCTGGCCCTTCTTTTACAACTTATAATTGGAACACTGGTGAAACCTCACAAAGCATAGTGGTAACCAAGCCGGGTTTATACTGGATAAGTGCCCTTGACCAAAATCACTGCCGGGCCACTGACAGTGTAATAATTACTGGGTTAAAAGACTTGCCACAGCGATTCTTGCCAGTAGACACAGGAATATGCGAATATGAAACCATTTATATCAAAGCGGCATCCGCCTATAAGACTTATTTCTGGAATACGGGTGCTACATCGCAGGGTATTTCGATTAGTAAAACAGGTTTTTATTGGCTAACAGTTACTCGTAACGACGGGTGTGTTGGTTCCGATACAATAAACATTTCTCCAAAACAGTGTCTGACCGGGTTCTATGCTCCATCCGCTTTCACACCAAACAATGATGGCTTAAATGATATTTTTCGACCCATAATCGGCGGCAATATCACGGAATATTTTTTTAGTATTTATAATCGCTTTGGACAGAAAATCTTTGAGACAAAAAACCTTTCTGATGGATGGAATGGGACACTCAAAGGAATACAGCAAAACCCTGGCGTTTTTGTTTGGCAATGCGGTTACAGGCTAAACAATCAACAAGCGGTGTTAAAGAAAGGCACTATTGTTTTATTAAGATAAGAACTTTAAAATGGCCCTGTACTTTACTTCCTGGTTGGTGACAAAAGTGCGGAACATTTCTTAATGAACTGGTGATTGGCCTTTGATTTTGTTTCAATGCTCATGACCAACGACAACCCTTGTTATGTTAATAATGATAACTTTTTATTCTTACTCACCCCCCTAAAATCAATCAGCTGCTTAATGTCCTGCGAAAGGAAATATACCCTTGACCTAATCTTGTATGGCTTCAGCTTGCCTTTTTATCTACCCAGTCAAAAGTGCCATTGCTGCGGCCCTTAACACCGCTAATGTTAACGTTTAACCTGGCGCTTGCATTTTGTAAAATGGCAAAGTACCTTGTTGTAAGAAGATAATTCTTTCGGCCCCACCCTTTTTCTAAAAACCCTACACTTAATTAGCCACCAAATGGTAAACTGTTATTGATAGCAGACGGTATGTTATGCTATATAAAAAATAACATAAAAAATTAGGTAGGGAAATTTTGAAACTTAAAACACTCAATACAGAACTCACTTTATAAAATTTATTAAACAGATGATTACCTGTACCACATCCTTACCACCATTACTTGCTTATTGGTCTTTTATAATCAGTATTTGTTGCCTCATAAATTTAAATTTCTACTTATGACCTCAAAAGAAATCTTTCTTGTACTAAAACGCATTTTGGGGCCACTTAAGTTAGTAACTCAGCCTGAGGATTCAGGCTTTATCAAGTTCCAGGATTTACTGCAGCAAGCGCTTTCACAACCCTTGCTGGACGTTAGACGAAGTGGGCTGTTTTTCCCGGATTTTCACCCGCATGAACTGCCTGATTCAGTAACAACCGAATTGGAAAAAATGACGGCTGCCATCATTGAAGCTCAGGCCATACGCAAACCGGCAGATCTTGTTTTTTGGCTGCGTCAACGAAGTGTAAACTTGGTTGCCGGCTTTGAAGAAACCCTGGAAAACTTTGTTGCGCCCTCCTTCTCATTTGGTCCTTTTACAAATGAGCAGGGTCAATCAATTTACTTCGATTTTTTTACGATTTTAAACCACCTGCGGTTCGAAATAATACAGGGCGGTATACCGGATTTTATTGTCATCACGCTACCTCCGGGTGTTCCTTTACCACCTGCTGGCAGGCAATCCAATCTAAGTTTCGACGATTGTACCCTGTGGCTGTCTGTTAAAACAATTGCGCCCAATGGGGATAAAAAATATGTTGGTTTTAGAGCAAAGAATTTAATGTTGAAACCAACAGGGCTCATCGCCATACAGGCTACTGGCTTTGCTAGTATCTTCTCCCAAAATTTTGAAATTAGTTTTGAAACTTTCGATGCTTTAAATAAAGATGAAGCAGCCGAACGTAAAGCTATTTATCCAGCTAAAGTTGTTCTTTCTTTTAAGGGTACTAAACCTTCCCTACAAGTTTTTGATCAATCTGCCATAACCGCAAATGGCGATAATATTGCTCTAACTATAGCCCCTAATATTTTACCACGCTCCCTTGAGGCAGAAGCACTCGTTCAATTTCCCTTAAACGCCGGTAAAGATTCCTTCGAAATTTTAAGCAACAATACAGCACGGTTTCAACTGGCCGGAAAAGCATTAATTACCGAGGGCGGTTGGTACCTGCCGGTCGTTAGCATTGATAATGCATCGGGCATAGGAAATCTTGGTATGCAATATTTCTCGGGTTATTTAGGTATCCGCTTAAACAACGGATTAACTATTGACTGGCCTGGATTAGATGATGGCCTTCTACCCATTAATAAATGCCTGGTACTTGCAAGGCCCGGCAGGGTAAGGCTTCAATATTCTTTCAGCACCCGTTTACGAAGCAAACAACAGATAGATACCTGGAAGGCCGCTAACGGAGATCGTAATGTTATCAAACTACAGCCTCCACCCGTGGGCGAAGGAATTTGTCTGGACGATAGCCAGGGAATGGAAATGCTTTTGCAGGCAACCAAAGTTTCGATGACTGCTGACCGGCCATTAAATACTGATGAGAAACGGTTCTCCATTACAGGTCACCTGGGTGCCATCATATTTTTAAAAATAAATGCTGATACCACGCTCTATCTCATCGCAAGTCAACCGCCAGTGGCAGGGGAAAACAGAAAGAGACGCATTCCACAAAGCCTCTGCCTTAGCAATGCCTTACTTACAACCGATAACCCTATAAGTGTATTTGCCTCAGGACCCTTGTTGACAAATGAATTGATGAGCGAAGGTTTATTACACCTCGTTTTTCCTGTTTACAGGCTGATTAATACCCTGCCCGATCCATACATTAGTAACCAGGAGGGCATATTTGATTTGGCGGAACTGGCAAGGTTCAATGAGTTGTGGCGAAATGGTATGGACACTTTAAACGACCGTTTTCAATTCTCCGTTACCTCGGTAATACATTGGAACGAAACAGAAACAGCCCTCCAATTTCTAATAAACCAGTCCTCGCTTTTTGGACGCATTACCAACGATGAAATGATTAGCACGTTGCGACAGAGTCCTCCCCCATGCGACGTACAAAACGACATAGGTTTCCATAATGCTGATATTGAAAACCTGGTTCAGGTTGATTTTGATAATGCAGCAGGTGCTTTTGGCTTTTTGCAAAGCCTGCCCGGCGATCGCTCATTAGTTGATGTATCGGGCCGTGCTAATTTTTGGGGTGTAACATTTTCCAGCCGTTTGTCCGATGAAAAAAAGGTGCTCGCCGAAAGCCTTGGTTTTCCTGCATCTTTTCCTTACCGTATAAAAAATATGGACCTTGTAAGTTCGGGCCGAATGAGCCGTTTGTTTACACTACCACATATTCAGTGGGAGCCGGTAGTGAAATTAAACAATCCTTTTGTTGCGGAGCTAGACATACCCGATCTTATAAACTTTACTGACAATGGTGCGCCTACCCGCATAGCCAGTGCCAACAAAACAACAGTACAACTGGCACCAAAAAATCTGTACCAGTTTATTGTACAAGGGTTTAACCAGGCCGAAAATCCACAGGCCGCAGCAGCTCATTTTACATTGCCCTTTGGCATTTGCGCCTTCGCCTATTTTAACCCAAAAAAAATAAAAGATTTACCCGGTGCCGCTGCCACCGCAAATGAACCAATATTTTCTAATACAAAAACAGGCGACCTTGCCGGGGCTATGCAATTGCGATTCGAAGCCCTTCCTCCACCCAATGTAACAAGCAGTGAGAAAGACAACAGCAAAACTTATTTTATTGGGTCAGTAACACAGTTGGCCGATGCCAGGGGCCAGACTTTTGATGTGTTGGGTAAAATTGTTGGTCCACAATTCAGGAGTGAATTCAGCCTTGGCAACACAGCTAAAGTTCCGCTGGAGCGTATCGATTTTTCAGGTTATGGCGCCAGCATTTTTAGCAAGTGGGTGCACGAAAGCGCCAACTTTGGACAGGTAAGCCAGGTAAGGTTTGATGTAATGATTGGCCGCACCGCCCACGAGGTTGTTCAAATAAAAACCCTATTATTTCCGTGTGCAGCACCCCTTGTTCGTTCCGTTATTATCGAGCGAAATAATACCGGCATTATTACCCGTTACGATTCAGGCTGGGTAGCCACAGGCCCCGGTGAGTTTAACTTTCTTTCACACCCGGTCAGCAATCCTTTGCTTGAAACAAACCCTTACAATTTTCATCCGGGTGCAGTAAAGGGCTTTTATAATCTTACTGAGATAAAAGATATTCCGCGTGAAATGGATATTGTTATGACCGATGGCCTGGGTAAAACAATACGCTTTACCGGTGTGTACTACAACACCGATATAGAAATGGAAAACATTGAAAAAGGGGGTCTTCCTGCAAATGGATCAAAAGGTACAAGGGTACATTCAGCAGGACAGTTTGGATATGTTATGTTAGCCGATCCTTCCAACATAAAAGAAAATACAACCCTGGCTACCCTCTTTCCACCAAAACTTTTTAAAGATTTATTAAACCATAAAAATGTTGGAGGCAACCTGGGTGGACCTATAAATGCTGTAATGAACATAGCAGCCTGCGACCAGCGTATGCTTACTACACGTGTTGATGTGTCAGCCACTAACGAAGCCATACCCGGTTTTGTGGTTGCGGTAAGGGGTACGATAGGGTTTGTAAAAGAAGGTTCATGGAGTGTGGTAAAGTGTTTGGCCAATAAAGACGTGGTGCCGCTTGCCGGTGGCGAGGCTGTACCACTTATACGGCATGGCATACTTAAAATTGATCCCCGAAATAATGTGGGCAAAGTAAGTTTTAATAGATCGAGGCACTCATTAGGCGACCCCGCTGAGATTGACAAGTATGCCCCCGGAGCAACATCACCAGTATTGCAATACAGTTTTTTGCAAACAACCGGCACGCAAAAATTGCTTTTTCGCCGGCCATCATTTTCCACGTCGGAGCCGCATAAAATTAAAACCGAAACTCCCGACCTGGCCGATGCTTTTCGTTTACTAAAATCCACGACTATATTCCCAAATCTTGCTAACACACTTTCTTTACCAGATGGTGTAAAGCAACTTTTGCTTACAGGTGAGGGCACAGGATTAAAATTTGACGATGCACTTTTTAAGGCACCGGTAAACCTTGATAATTTTATTCCCCAGCAACTAACTAAAGATGCTACGGCAAGAGAGTTTACGCTGATAAAAGAATCAGGCTTTGAGGTGTTTATCCGGTATGGTACCTCAGGTAAACCCGCTTCGGCTTTCCAAATTGATTTAAATAGCGAAGCTTTAGATGATGCAGTGGATAAGGCCAGAAAAAAATGGCAGACTGTAAATAAGGATGTAGTTGTGGTTGTAAACCTCGGGCCACTAAAACCATTACTGGAATTAACGGGCCAGTTTCGCTCCGAAGCAGGCAAAGACCCGGTATTTGAAAACCCGAAAGCGGAGTTGGGGCCCGAGCTTCAGGCAGTAAAAGATATTTTGCAAGTATTAGCTACCCTTGCCGGCAAAGGAAAAGAGGTGGCCGATAGCTTAAAAGTAGTTATGGGTAACAGCCCGGATAGCTGGAATTATAAAATGAGTATCGATCAGCGCATTCCCGTAATCCAGTTTCCTGATACCGCCAAAATAACGCTTACTACTCCTCCTCCATTAATTATTGAAGCAAGCCTTTCGCTTGGTGTGTTTTTTAATTTATCCCTAAGTCCCGATCCAAAAAACCTGATAAAGCCCGGTGCCGGTGCCACTTTTGGGTTTGAGGGTATGATACAAATTCAACTCATTACTATTGGTATTGCCGCCGCGTATGGTGTGGGCATTACCAAAGTAAAAGCCTATGTTGACTTTACTGATCCAAAGCCTGTCTTCGATTTCACTTTTGGTTTTGGCGCTACCGTTATCGTTGATTTACCTGTTGTAGGCCTTGCTTCAATTACCCGTTCATTTAGTTTAGGTGGAAACATAGATTCCGGAAAATTTAAGGCGGTTGCCGGGCAAATGTTGCGGGGTGTATTGTCGCTGGCCGGTGGTTTATTAATGGTTACCATTCAAATTGAAGGTAGTGCCGGCGTGGAAAGAAAACAGCCTAACGACCCTAAAACAACAGCACTATTTGAAATGATCTTCTCGCTGGATGTAAGCCTTGCCTTTGTTATCAGCTACGATTTTTCAAAACGATATACTGAAGAAATTGCTTTAAACTAACTCAAGTCTTTTAACATGAATAACGTTAATACAAAACTTTTCATTTTTACATTGCCGCAGCAAATTATCATTAATGAGCAGGAGCAAAAGTTGCTTTGCAATATTGTGGTCATGCCTAAGTTCGATCCCTTAAAACCCTTACTGGCCAATGTAGTTGCGTTTGCAGAATCGAATATTCAGTTACAGGCATTTTTAATAAAAGACCCTGATGTTTTGCCATCGCTCACCAATCATAACGACAATTATGCCCCGGCCGAAATGCTTCTCCCCGAAGTAAATCCACAACGCGCCGATATATTCAACCAGCTAAAAACTTTTTTTAAAATTGATGAAACCTATGGCAGGGGAAAAGTAACCGCCGTGCCAATAAAAAAATACTTACCGCAGGCTTATCGCCAGGCCTTTGGCTTTGCCGGTACAAGGCAAGGTGCAGTTACCGATGACAGTTATTTTTGTGCCCTGAAAGAAAACAGTTTTGCGCCGCAGCCAGACGATGGCAAACGCGATATGGTAAACTGGTCGCAGGTGATGGCCTTTTGTCTTCATCAGCCTGAGTTAGCAAAGCAACTTGGACTGTTGTATACAAACGTTGAAATAAAACTGCCCTCTGCCAATTACTATGCTGACGGTGGTTGGGTGTATGCAGATGTTACAGCCCAGTCGAGTTACGAAAACTTACCTCCCCAGAACATGCAGCGATACGCCGCCTGGATACCACCTGTAAAAGAAGGCCGAAGATTATTTAGCCCTGTACTTTTTCCCGTGGAAGAATTACCCGGCGCCGGCAATTTTGATGCTGTTTTTGATGAGGTAATTCGCTATAGCGATGGCTTTGCAAAGATTGTACATGCCAGCCAGTCCATAACTCCGGATCATCTTGCTGAAACACCCAATGGCACCGCCCCGGTTACCGATATGGGTATTCGACTGGCGTGGGACGATGAACAAGTATTGGAATGGTTCAATCGCGGGTTTCAATCGCAGGCAAAAATTGAAGCACCAGCCGGCACCTTAGATACGCCTTTAGTAGTAAGCCGCTACAGGGTTGATGTGGCAGTGGTACATCCCGGTGATATTTTTTTAGATAAGGATGTTCTTGAAAAAAAATTACTGGATGCAAATAGCTGGAGATCGCAGGTGTCTGTAAAGGCCGGTGATTTGCAGGCGGGCGACATAAAACTTGGTGCTGTAAACTGCGAATTAGGGGTGCAGGTATCACCAGCTAAACACGGCGACAAAGGCGATTATTGGTTGCCGGCTTACTTTACCAATTGGAATGGAACCAGCCTGTGTTTGCCAGATCCCCTGCCTGAAATAATTAACCAGCTTAACGATATTAAAAAAGAATTATTAAAAGATAAACCTGGCAACCCCGGGCCGCCGGCAGTTTTGTATGAGCAACCGGCAGAAGATAAAATAGAGTTGAAATATGGAAGCACGTATGCCTTTCGGGTACGCCTCTCCGATTTTTCCGGTGGCGGTCCTGCTGCTAATTCAATCTCCCTTAACCGTGGCGAACATAAAATAGCCATACAAAAATTTAAACGTTTTGTAGCGCCGCAGCCGCCTTTGGTAAGCCTGGTTAATAACGATACGGGTATGCGTATTGAACGTCCGCGTTTAAATTATCCCGCTATACTCTATACCGGAGTGGATACTGCTGTTGCCATAAACGAACTGATAGCAGATAGAACACGATTGATAGAATTAAGGGCTGAACATGCCGGCAATCCAAACCGTAAATGGCTGCGTGAAGTAAGCCTGCCCGACCCTGATGTTATACAGGTGGAAATTGTAGTAGAAATCAAAAGCCTGGACATGGATCGCGAAGCTTCGTATCATGCCATTAAAAAAATATCACCAAAAGAGCCATTTGTTTTTTTATACAAAACTACTCGTCTGTTTCCTGACTATGTGTTAAATCACGACCGGCCTGATGATGTAATTAATCTTGCATTTTCATTTCAGGATGTAAGCCAACTTCATTTTTTTGCACCGGATAATGCGCTTGGCTTAACAGGCAATCTTCACTCAGATGCCGGGCCTCTTATGTTGCCAACAGCAAGAGAAATTCGCTTAACAATTCGCTCTTTTTGTCCCGGCAATAAAGAAGATTATTTTGGTGCAGAAGAATCCCGAAGCAGCATACCAGTCATGCAAACCCTTCGGCAAGACCCGGTAAAGCTGGAACCCGAAATCTTATTTACCGATCCGAAAGATCCTTTGTTAAGCTTCTATTTTCAGCCGGAACCTGCCCTTACAACCCAGTTTAAAAAGCAACAAAAAGTAAGTGGTAAGGGCAATGAGGCTGAGACTGATTTACTTAATCAACTGGCGTCTTTAACCGGTTTAATTAACAAGAAAGGTTCGTTAATGGGTCAGAACAATATCCGTACACAATTTGGGTGCAGTGCCAACATTAATCATACGCTTTCGCCCGATAGCAGTTCGCTAAGCTTTGGAAGCCGCAGCGATTTTTACCACAAATGGATTAACGTAATTCAACTGGATATAAACCGCGACTGGACCTGGGACCTGTTGAAACCAGACAGTTTTAAACTGTTTAGGCAAAGTAAGCCGGACAATGAAGCGGCCTTTGGACCGAAAGAGGAAATTGGAAAAATAATAATAAGCAAGGGCCTTAACTGGCAAGCTATGAACGAACCTGACCGCTCGTTTACCCGCCTCATTTTTATTGATGCTTTGGATCCCAAACCAGCGGCAGGTGAATTTCCAGAGCCGATTGAAGTAAGATATTTTATTCAGCCACAATTCAAGCAAAGTAAAATACAGGGGGCTTTTGTTGATCTTATAGTTGAAGAAGAAGCGAAGGAAAAAATGCTAACAACCATGCTGCCCATTACCACGGTACCGGCGCAAGTACCAAAGATTATTTCGGTAGGCATTGCTTTGTCGCCCGATATGCCCGAAGAAGTTTTAATTGCCAACCGCTATAGCGAAACGGCGGATAGAAACCGCTATCTATGGATTGAATTTGATGAACCACTACTTGATAAAAAAGACATGTACTTTACCCGTGTACTGGCCTATGCACCCGATCCCATGCTGGCAGCCTCGCCAACCCTGCTTAATGATGTGATGATTGTTAATGGTATGCTGCGACATAAAAGTGCAGGTGCAACCTGGAACGAATTGTGGGACAATTATCTTAAAACGGAACAAACAGAACCACCCATTAATCTTGATGCTGAACCGGTACGCATAGTGCGCCCGGGGCAGCCTTTTGATCAATCGGGCCTTGAGGCCATGCAGGCAATGATACCCGCCAAAGCCACCGGTGATGCTTTGTCTACCCGTCATTTTTTATTGCCACTCCCATTGAACATATATCCTGACTCAGAAGAATTGTTTGGCTTTTTTACTTACGAGTTTCGTGTTGGTCACCAGGATCCTAAAAAATGGTCCACCGCGCAAGGCAGGTTTGGGTCGCCACTACGGCAAACCGGAGTACAACATCCGGCACCGCCAATGTTGCTTAATACCGTAAGGGACAGAGATAAAATATTGGTGAGTACCCGGCATGCTCAATCGTATTTTGAAGGTGCAAATGTTACGCCTGTCATTCCACGAACTGATATATATGCCTGCCTGTATGCGCAGGTGCTTCAAGCCGATGGTTTGAATTACCGCAATATTTTAATTGATCGCATCTCCTTATTAAAACCCCTTTTTACCACAGATGCAGTCAAGCTTTTAGCTTACGAAAATCGTAGAAAAATACAGGAAGACCGCCTTCAGCCTTTTACGCCGCCAGAGGCCGCAGTACTTGCACCGGGTACGCCACCACGGGCTATAGGGTTTTGGAACATGAAGTCCATTCGCGAACGCCTGCGCTTTTTAGGAATAAATGAAAACGCATCGCTTAGCGTATTATCAATTGAGTTGATGCCGCCAAACGATTTTCACAACAATGAGTTGCTTGATGCCAACTTCCAGGTTAAACCGCCTATGCCGCCACAAGCTTTTGCACTTGATAAAATGAGAATACTGCGAACGTCGAAACTAAGTCCTGTGAAAGAGACATGCGCAGTTGCTGAGTAATTGATGCCTGGGATAATCAAGAGATCGATTGTATGCCACATCATCATTTGATGGGAAGTCACCTTCATTGCCTGGAATACCTGCCCAAAATATCTGAGGTATACCTTTCACCTCCTCCTTTGCAACTGCATCAATTTGAGCGAAGGCGGACGAAACAAGATTTTTTATCTCTTTAAACTTTTCCTTTTCACTGCTCCAGGCAAGTAAATTGAAATGTGCTTTCACGGGCAATCTTTGGGAAGCCACAGCTTCATTTAAGAACTCGTTTGTTGCATCGCGGCTAATAGTATTTTCCCTTGAGTATGCAGACAAGGATTGCAAGCGAAGCCTTCTGCTTTCAAGCTTCTGTATCACTTTTCGTGTATCACCAATTAAAACATACTGGTTGTAAATATGATTGCATGGAAGTAGCTGGCACAAATGTGAAGCGAAGCCAACGCTAAACTTAGTTCGGTCGGTTGAATACCGATCATAGTTGATACGAGACCCACAGAACGATGGCAAGTCTTCGCCATCTGCTAAGGTATAGAGCTGACATTTTTCATCTCCAATACTCAGACCCTCTGCAAAATTAATATCTCGTAGTAGAGTATTTTCTGAGCCAGATTGCAGGGTACAATAACGCTCAACTATACCAGCATGCGACGTGCTACCTACAATTCCGCTTTTTCTTATGCGTTTCAAATCAACAAAGCCACTGTCCTTTAAAATCCTTTCAAATTGACTGGCGATATCTACAAAATCGTGCAGAACCTGAGGATTTATTGTTTCAGGGGGCACCAGAGACCTTTTAAGAAGTGATGAAAAAAACGAGGTAGAGACCTTCCTGTTAACTGGCTTCTTAGTAAGCATAATATAACATCGATGATCAAGAAATGGACGTTCATTAAAGAAACGTTCACTGCTCCTCGATAAAAAGCTCTGATCAGTTGCCTCAAAATCGGGCTTATGCGAACTCTCGACAAACCAATCCTGTTTATGAAACACACTATGTTCCGGTAAAACTTTTAAGGCCTTTATCAGAGCCTGATGAAATGCTTCATACTCCTGGTCAGATAAGGTGAACAGCTCCGGTAAAGCAGCTTCATAAGCAATAGTCATATCCCCTTGCATAGACAAAATAATGTCGTGTTCTACTCCATACAAGGGAAATAAATCGTTCAAATTATTTTTCATCACTTTTCTTTTTCACAGTCCCTAAATCAATAAAGGTCTTTCTCGATTTAATTTTGATCACTTTTGGTATACGACGGTAAGCCATTGCTTTCATCAGCCCAAATTCTCCATATTTATTGCTTAAGCCATAAA
>JACMRC010000337.1 GCA_014376655.1 Mucilaginibacter sp.
ATCTGTTTTAACCATTGTAAACACTACTACAAATTCTGTTGCCTCAACTCTTACCCTGGCATTAAAGTCCGGCCGATTATTTTTAACAACCGATGGTGCTAAATTATATATAGGCAGTGTAGACACCAACAGCCCTGCTTTAACGTTATATGATACAATTACAGGTGCTGTATCAACTATACCAACACCTACTGGGATGGGATTTTATTCTATAAGCCGGGATGGAAAAAAAGCATATTTTACTCAAAATGCAATAGTGAATTTTGGCTACCCTTTTCACATTTTGGATATTAAAACCGGTGTCGTAACTCCCGCAAATCTTGGATTTACCTATACTGCCGGTGTACTGATGAATCCAAACGGAGAGTTTGTATACTTCATAGAACGTGCAACGGGTACTATCAAGGTGTTTTCAACAAAAACCGATGATCTTGTAGGAACCATTAATCAATCGTCCGTAGTTGGTATCAATGTGATCACCCAGACGCCACAGCTAAATTATGATGGCAGTAAACTGTACCAAACTATGCTTGTGTCTATAAACAATGTTGAAGAACGTGGGTATATACAAATGATAGATACCAAAACCAACAAAGTTGTTGATTCAATTCCTTTACAACCTGCGCGTAGTAACCCGCTTATATTAACCAGGGGAGCTGACCCCTGTACGGGCACCCCGGTTACTTTTACCATAACAGTAAAACCGCCACCGCCAATTATTACGGTTACAGGCACTTTAACAAACGTAGATGCTGTTTATGGTACCCCCGGAATAACAACCAGTTTTACATTATCAGGTACTAATTTACCAACCGGTGTTATAGTTACCCCGCCCGCCGGTTACGAAGTAAGTACAGATGATATCACTTATAGTAGTACCCTAACGGTCGGGTTACCCGGTACGATAGTGCCCACAAAGGTTTATGTGCGCCTAAAACTCACTTCCCGGGTAGGTAATTATTCGGGCAATATTGTATTAAGCAGCGGCACTGCTAACGCAATTGTAGCAACTGTTTTAAGCAAGGTGACACCGGCCCCGTTACTTATTACTGCCGGTATTACCAAAAAATATGGTGAAGTTTTAAATGATGTTGCGCGTTCAACAGTCTTTACTGCCATTGGCTTAAAAAACAACGAAACAATAGGTGGTATAACGATACATTACAGTGCCGGAGCCGCGGCTACTGATGCTGTTGGTATCTATACAGGTGCAGTTACTACATCTGCAGCTGCAACCGGTACATTTTCGGCTGCAAATTATGCAATTTCCTATCCGCAAAGCGATGTAATTGTGGAGGGAGCACTCTTAACTATAACTGCAGATGATAAAGAAAGAAATTATGGTGAAGCTAATCCGGTACTTACTTTTAAATACAGCGGATTTGTAAATAACGAAAGCGCGGCACAGTTAACAACGCTGCCTTTAATTACAACTGCGGCTGTACCTGCATCGCCGGTAGGGCAGTACCCCATTACAATAGGTGGGGCTATTGCAGCCAACTACGCTATTACTTATGTACCCGCTACACTTACGGTTACATCAACAACGGTTACAGTAGCTACAGCTTTTACCCCAAATGGCGATGGTATTAATGATACCTGGGAAATAAAATATATTGGCCAGTTCCCAAATTGTACTGTCGAAGTTATGAATCGTTATGGTTATAGGGTATTCAATTCTATCGGTTATCCCATTGCCTGGGATGGCAGGATTAATGGTGCAAACTTGCCTACGGGTACGTATTATTACATTATAAAGCTAACCGGTAATATTAAACCTCTTACTGGTTATTTAGCTATTATCAGGTAATAATCACCTTTATAATTTTAAATATTGTGATAAGAGTATACCATATAATGTTAGAAAAGCTATATTCGTTAATTAATTATCATTTTGCATAATAATTAAGTTATAAACCTGTTTATTTATGTTGTAAAGAGTACAATTACAACCAATTATACCTGTGCGTGAAATATGTGGCGTAAATTTTTATTGAATAGAAATGTATATTTATTGGTGTTTTTTGCTTTTACAATACAGGCATCAAAGGCGCAGCAATTACCCCAGTATACGCAATATGTATTTAATAACTACCTTTTAAATCCCGCTGTAACGGGTATTGAAAACTATACGGATGCTAAA
>JACMRC010000338.1 GCA_014376655.1 Mucilaginibacter sp.
AGCTTTAAACTAAACATTACAGATTTTGAATCGGCGGGCGACCGCGGTAAGTCTGGCTACACTTTTAACATTACCATGGAAAACGGTAAGGTAACCAACAACATCAGCGGATCTGCAGTGGCCCGCGACTTGTACGAGGCCCTTAAAACCGATGACCTGATCAAAGAGATGTTGAAAGATAAAGCCATCAAAATAAGCGTTGGCAAATCGTTTTTATTAAGCATAAAAACCACCCATATCTCTGCTTATAAAGAAGCATAGTCACCAACTCATAACATTAGTCAAGACCTGGAGCTAACAGCTCCGGGTTTACTGTACCATCATTTTCGTGGGTTATCTTGGCCAGGTCGTAATGCATCTCGCCATTAATATCTTTGCCCCTTATCTGGCCCTTATCATATAAATGTGTTAGCACCTGTTTGGTAATAGCTACTAATTGTTCGGTTTTTATACCGGGTTGTAATGCCTCCAACTTTTCAATCACCATAACGGCCGATCCCTCGCCTATTTGTGCCAGGGCATAAATTATTTTATTTTCCTCAGTATCAGCTTCAATATATTCCGAAGGGATATGCAATGGTTTATATTCTTCACGAAAATCTTCGTCTGTCATGCTCATGGCCTTAGTTGTTTGCTGTGACAGACCAATGATAATGCCAAGAAATTATTAGCGGTAAATTTTTTTAGCGACCTCTAATTGCCCTATATTCTTTTTCTGGATACTGTTAATCTAAATTAACTCTGTTAAGCAATAACGCCGCCTACTAATAAGTAGACTTTGTCAATAATTGGTAAAGTTGGTACGGTTTTAACTTATATTTTATCACGGCATTAAACCGTGACCCGTTTTTTAGTCTATATCAATAACAGCCCTAAAAAGGACTGACTAATTATAAAATCAAAAATATGAAAAGGGGATATCAGTATTTAATGTTAACAGGCTTAGGTGGATTGTTATGTCTGTTCCTATCTGTTTCTGCTAATGCTCAACGTGGTGGCGGACATTCTGATGGTGGCGGTGGCCGTTCAGGGGGTGGCCAAAGTTTTTCGCGCGGAGGCGGCGGAGGTGGATTTTCAGGTGGGGGCCGTTCTTCCGGCGGATTTTCTGGCGGTGGCCAGAGTTATTCACGCGGCAGCTCAGGTGGCGGTCGTGATTATGGTGGCGGGCAAGTAAGCGGTGGTTTTTCGCGCGGCCAGTCTTCAAATAGTTATAATGGTGGTGGCCGTAGTTACGGTGGTGGCCAGGTAAGTGGTGGTTTTTCAAGGGGACGCAGTACCAATGGTTTTAGCTCACCTCAAACTCAAAGTTTCCAACGTGGCAGTGCATATAGCCGTGGCGGGTCATACGGTGGTTCGCCTACTTTCCGCAGGGCTAATCCCGGCAGTTACCGTGGTGGATACCGTGGTAGCTATGGCGGCGGATACCGTGGTAGCGTCTCTATACTTGGCGGGTTTTCTCGCGGCGGGCACTACTATGGGGGTGGTTATGGCCGTCCGTATTCATACGGGGGCGGCAGCAGTAGCTACCGTTACAGCCCATGGTCAAACCGTGGCGGGTACTATTACAACCGCGGCTTTTACGGCAGCTCGTACTATCCACGTTTAGGTTTTAGCTTAGGTGTATTGCCTTATGGCTATTATCCATTTGCTTGGGGCAATGATCGTTTTTACTACAGCGGCGGTTATTTTTATCAGTATGATAACAACCAATATACTGTAGTTGAGCCACCTATAGGGGCGATGGTAAATTCATTACCAAGCAATGCACAGGCTATTACAATTAACGGCCAGGAGTTTTATGAGTTAAACGGTGTTTATTACACTGCAATAACCAGGGATGATGGGTCTGTTGCATACCAGGTAGCAGGTAAAGACGGTAAATTAGATACTTACTCAAGCCCTGAAAATGGTTACGCACCAGAGAACGATGGTTACACTGGCAGACAAAACAATGGTGGCGGTGCAGTAAATGCCCAACCCATGGATGATGTTGATCAGGATATTGCGATGCCTGAAATTGGCGACTTGTTTTACAGCCTGCCAACTGATAGCCGCAAAATAAAGATCCAGGGACAAAACTATTTTGTATCGCCTGATGATTATTACTACCAGGAAACCCGCGACCAAAAAGGCGAAAAAGCTTATAAGGTTATGGGCACCCCAGACAATGCACCGGGCAACTAATAATATATTTTAACAATGCAAAAATCCCCCCCCCCCAATTTTACAGTGTAAAGTCGGGGGGATTTTTTTATCAAATCTATGCTTAGTTAGTGAAGAGCTATCGCCAGTTTTAAATGCAGGTTGGCACCAAAATGTTCGGCATCCAGTTTAAGCACTTCGGTAAACGCAGACTTAGCTTCGTTTAACTGTTGTAAACCAAGGTAACCAAGCCCCTGTATATACCCGCAATGCGCTTTGTTGCGGATATCAAGATCATCATCAAAAATCAACAGGTTTGGTAATGATACCGCGAAGTAATCTATCTTAACCTCATCATTTAAATGCTGTTGGCCAAATTGTACCAGTTTGTTAAATATGGTTGATGCTTTAGCTCCTTCGCCTAATTTTTGCCCTGCCAGGCCCTGGTAAAATATCTTATCGGGCTGCTGGTCGTTATAAAATATGGCTGCCGATGGTTCGGTTAAACCTGCGGTGGCTTTATGGAAACATTGTTGGGCTTGCGCGATATCGTTTAATCCCTCATAAGCACATCCTAACCAATAAAATATATCATTTTCGGCAGCACCAAAAAGCTTGCCTTCGCCCAAATTATGTGGGTAAACTTGTGCCTGCTGTAATAAAGTAATAGCCATATCAAACTCCTTATTATTCAGTTTTTGGCGAGCAAGTTCTACCAGGCTATAAATATATTGGCCCGATGCTTTACCTTCTCCCCCTTCCCACGGATGAAACTGCCGCTGGCTGATTAGTGCTAATGCTTTTCCGTTGTCGCCTAAAAAGTTATAAATGGCTGCACGTTCCAGGTAAATATCATCACGCTCCAAAGTTGTAGCTAAGTTATCTTCCAGCAATTGCAATCTATCCGCAGGTGCCTTGTTTAAACATTTGTATAATTGATCTAACTCCATCAATACGCGCGCATCGGTTTTATCCAATTCAAAAGCCCTCTCAAAATAAGCAAGCGCTTTAGCCTGCTCATTGTGTTTGTTAAAGTAGGCGATAGCCAAGTTTCGTAACACTGTCGGAAAAGTATCATCCAGCTGCGCCGATGCTTCCCAACCAATAATAGCTTCGTTATATTGGAGTTTATCATACCATAAATTACCGAGGTAATATGGAGCTTTGGCATCTGCCGGGTTTAATTGCGATGCAGTTTGCAACACCACAATATCTTCTAACCTATCAGGGAAACACAGGTAGGAATCGGCAACAGCAGCTTGTTTAAAAAGCGCCAGTGCCTGATCTGTATTGCCTGATTTTTGCTGAAAATAAGCCAGGTAGTAATATATCATCGGGCTGGTTTCGGCACTCGCAACAGCGTGCAGCAGCAAATCATAAGCTTCGGTATATAACCCGGCGGCGGCATAATCAAGCGCGTATTCAATAAAGTTTTGGTACCAACCTCTCGATAGTTTCAGCAAAGTATCTAAGTGTATTTGGCCCCCTCCGGATGTCTGTTTGGCTAAATATAATTCAAACAAAGCACCCAGGTTAAAGGCATCACGGGTTAGCGCATATTCTGCTATCGCGATAGCATCATCCAATTTACCAAGTTTGCGGTAAGCCGCTGATTTCAACACATAGGCTTTACTGTTATTAGCATTTCGATCAATGGCCGACTGAATATGATCCAACGCCAACTCATAATCGCGATTCATCAGATCAAGTTGCGCTACCATAAAATAGCCGCTATCCTTCCACGCATTGCTCCACGTAGCTTTATAAAATGCCTCGTAGGCTTCCTGGTTCTTTTCTTGAAATTTTAATGATAGCCCTAAATTATAATAAGGTTCGCTATCGTACGGGTTTGGGTTACGTTGTATGCTCGTCTCCACTGCTTTGCGAAAATACGGCTCGCTTTTAGCAAACTGTCCTCTGCGTAAATACCATAATCCTAAAGCATTATTACTGCGGATATCCCCCGCATCACGCCGCAGAGCCTCTTCATAATAAGGCACAGGGCTATAAGTAGCATGGCGATACTGTTCTAAATGCTGGCCTGTTAAAAACAGTTGTTCTATATGTTCTATCTCGTGTGGTAACAAGGCTGGCTTTGCGGCCTCGGGCGTATTATTAAGCTTATTGTTTGCGGGGTCGTACTTTAATAATTCTTTTCCCTGCGGGGATGTAATGGTTAGCAGCAACCGGTTTTCATCTATATTGGCTGCGTTGATATTTTTGACGTAAACTTGCTCAGGAATTATATCAGTTACTTCTTCCAAAAGGGTCTTATCCTCGTAACTCAATTTTATCTTTAAACCCTTTTGTTCACCGGTAACATATACTTTAAGTTCGATAACACCACTGGCATAATTAAGCGCTAATAAAATATCCTTACTGGCATTTTTAATAACCCCCAACTCGCGGTAAGGCATAAAGTATTGGGTAAAATGCTTTTCCTCGTTTGGCATTAACCAGCTAAAGTCGGGTTGGTTGTCGGTAAACATACCCGTCATTAGCTCTATGTAAGGGCCGTCCTCATCGGTTAGGTTGCGGTCCCAGGCCTGGCCGAAATCGCTGTGCCCCCAGGTCCATTGCTTTTTACCCGGCGATACATGGTGATTAGCCACGTGCAATAATCCGCCCTGCGTATCATGTTCGTATCCGCCTACAAAATCATAAGCAGAATTAATAGCCATATATGATGTTGGCACCGGGATATTTTTATACCGTGATATATCCGTCCCCGGCGAATAATCTACCTTATAATAGGTTCCTGTAGCTATTGGGAATGTTGATACATCGCGCTTGCCGTGATCAAATACGGCGTTCACATCAGGCGGAAAAACCGACTGGTAATCATCGTTTACTTTAACCGCCGGGTTGGCCCACCATAAAAAGGTTTGCGGCAGCGCTGAGCGATTAAATAGTTTGGCTTTTATTTCGATATACGCTTTGTCCGGATATAGCGTAAAACCCGTCATTCCCTTGGTGTGGAACATGCGCTCTAACTCATTTGTCCAGATGGTTTTGCTGCCGTCGGCGTTCTCTTCTATTTTATAGTCGATAGGCTCGAATGTACTTGGCCTGTGGTGTTGTGGCCAGTTAAACTCAATCCCGCCTGAGATCCACGGACCGGTAAGGCCCACCAATGCAGGTTTTATCACCCGGTTATAATATACAAAATGGCGCTCACGAATCTTGTCATAAGCCATCTGGATGCGGCCACCTAACTCAGGCAGTATCATTATTTTGATGTATTTATTTTCAAGGAACAGACTTATATATTCTTTGTCTTCTTTCTCGTCGTAAATCTTTTCAATCACAGGGTTAGGGTAAACCTTACCGCTACTACCCTGGTACACCCGTTTCTCAAAAAACATGGGGTTTTTATCGGGCTTGCCTATGCCATAGGTAGGTATAGTTACTTTTTCTTCCCAAATGTTTACATATTTATCGCTCATGGTAACAGGTAGCCTAATGTCTTATTAAATTGTCTTCCAGTTCCTCCAAAGTCTGTCCCTTGGTTTCTTTAACTTTTGTTTTGATAAATAAAAATCCGCAGAAACAAATAACTGCGTACAGGTAGAACGGACCGTAAGTGCCTAATATCTTAGCCAAAATTGGGAACGTAAACACCAATATAAAATAAGCGCCCCATAATGATACTACGGCTACGGTTGATGCCTCGCTACGGATTTTATTAGGAAAGATCTCTGATATCAGTACCCAGGTAATAGGTGCAATAGAAGTAGCGTAAACGCTAATAGCAACTAATACCAAAATAGATATGATACCTGCCGAAAGTTGGTTTTGCAATGCAAATGCTAACGCGATATAAAGTATAGAAAGACCTAACGACCCTATCAGCATCAATGGCCTACGACCCAATTTATCAACCTGCCACATCGCCAACAACGTAAATAGCAAGTTTACAATCCCGATAGATACCGTTTCAAACAACTGCTGATTAAGGCTTGATCCTACCGAGGCAAATATGGTTGAGGTATAATTAAACACCACGTTTATCCCGCAAAACTGCTGGAACACTGCGAGTGTAATACCTACCAATACAGCCGGTCGCACACTTTTTTCGAACACGGCTTTATAGCTTAGTTTAGTATTGCCGGTTAATGATTTTTCTATCGCTTTTAGTGTAGTCTCAACAAAAGCTGGCGCACCAATTTTGTTTAAAACCTGTTTGGCTTTTTCGGGTTGGCCGGCTTTCATTAACCAGCGCGGGCTTTCAGGCAGCCAAAGCACCCCTACCAAAAATATCACGGATGGAATTACACCCAATCCAAACATCCATCGCCAGGCATCAACGCCGGTATCTGCCAGGAAATAGTTACATAGGTTGGTTATCAAAATACCCAATACAACCGTTAATTGGTTAATGGCAACATTGCGGCCACGCACGGCAGCCGGCGAGATCTCGGCAATGTACATTGGGCAAAGCATAGATGCCATACCCACACCAATGCCTGCTGCAAAACGCATTATAACAAAATATACTAATCCTTTTGATAGGGCGATGCCGAGGGATGAGATAGCAAATATTAATGCAGCCACCATAAGACCGGGCCTGCGGCCATACTTTTCTGCAATCCTGCCTGCAATTAAGCAGCCTACTATGCAGCCCAAGGCTAAAGAGCCGGTAAGGAATCCCTCCCACACAGGGTCCAGTAAAAACTCTTTGCGCAAAAATGGCAATGCGCCCGATATCACCGCAAAATCAAACCCGAACAGGTAACCGCCCAGTGCCGATATAAAAGAGATGCCGATGATGTAAACGCTGTTAAACGGTTTGGTTTGTTCCATCAGTTAATTGATTTATAAATGTATGTATATAGCTGCACCACCGCCTTTGGCAAGGTTTAGGTCCATTTTGGTTTTATTGTTAATATTAGTGATTTTATGGGTATAACTGGTTGCCAACTGGTTAGCATCTGCGCCATCAGTATAAATCTCTGCCGTATAATTAACGCCCGGTTTCAGGAATAAAAAGTCGATAGTCTGCTTGCGCTCATCCCAATTGGTCATGGCACCTACAAACCAATTGTTGCCTTTACGTTTGGCCATTACCGCGTATGCGCCTACTTTGGCATCCAACACTTTGGTTTCATCAAAAGCTGTAGGTACGGCAGATAGGTATTTCATAATGTCCGGGTATTTCTCATATTCGGTAGGCGAATCGGACAGCATGGCAAAATACTGATCGAACACCACGTACATAGCCAGCTCATGGCAGCGTGTGCCTAATGATGATGGTAAGCCTGGGTCAACCGGTTTAAAGGTCGCCATGGTGGCGTTACGCATCGAACCCGGCGTATAATCTAACGGACCGCTCAACATCCTTGTAAACGGAAAGGTTAAATGGTGTTGTGGGTTGGCTGTGTAATCCCATTTATCACATTCCTCGCCGCGTACGGCTTCGTAATTAACTATGTTGGGATAAGTGCGCTGCATGCCTGTTGGTTTACCACACCCGTGGAAATCTATCATCAGTTGCCTTTCTGCAGCGGCTTTGGCAATCGTCTCCATCCATTGGGCTACCTGTTGGTCGTCGCGATCAAAAAAATCAACCTTAAGCCCTACCGCGCCTAATGATTTTATAAAGTCGAGGTTCTTATCCAGGTCGTTTAATAGTGGTACCGCTACCGCCCATAAAAACACACCCACATTTTTACTTTTAGCATAGCTGATCACCTCACGGATATCCACCCGGGGCAATACTTTCTTTACATCGTAATTGTTTGACCAACCTGCATCCACCATCAGGTATTCCAATTTGTTTTTGGCCGCGAAATCAACATAATATTTATACAAAACAGTATTACGGTTAGGCATCCCCGATGGGATATCCGCACCCGGCAGCATAGCATCGTGCCACCATTCCCAGGTAGCTTTGCCGGGTTTTATCCAGTCGGTATTTTTAATTACGGATGGTGTAGATAATTTATAAAT
>JACMRC010000038.1 GCA_014376655.1 Mucilaginibacter sp.
CATCCCGCCTGGAACGGTTTTCATTTTTACGATTTGATCTTCCCGTTGTTTTTATTTATGGCCGGAGTTTCTGTACCCTTCTCAATAGGGCGCGAATCAGAGAAAGGCACATCGCGCAAAAAACTGTTATGGCGGGTAGTAAAACGCGGATTGATATTGGTAATCTTCGGTATCATATATAATAACGGATTAAATATTAAACCCCTGGCCGAGATCCGCTTCGGCTCGGTACTGGGCCGCATTGGTTTAGGCTATATGTTTGCAGCCATCATTTACCTTTACGCTAAAGAAAAATGGCAGATTTTTTGGTTTTGGTTTTTTATCATCGCTTATTGGTTACTACTTAAATTCACGTCGGCCCCCGGCTTTAACGCCGGCGATTTGACCATGGAGGGCAACTTCGCATCGTATATGGACCGTTGCTTACTGCCGGGTAAACTATACCTGGGTATTCACGATCCCGAGGGGTTATTCTCTACCATACCGGCAATAAGCACCGGCATATTGGGCATCCTTACCGGCATCACCCTAAAAAAGACCGGCCTTAGCCAAATGAAAAAAGTTATACGGATGGCCACTGCGGGCGTTATTTTCCTGGTGCTGGCACAGATATGGAACCTTGATTTCCCCATTAACAAAAACTTATGGACCAGCTCGTTCGTGCTAAACGTGGGCGGGTTTAGCCTATTATTAATGGCGCTGTTTTATTATGTAATTGATGTTTTGGGCTATGTAAAATGGGCCTTCTTTTTTAAGGTGATAGGTATGAACTCTATACTTATATACATGTCAAAAAGGTTTATTGATTGGGATTATACTAACCACGGTTTCTTTAACTGGCTTTACCAATTGTTTGGCGGCCCGTATAATTTGGTGTTTGTTGCTATTGGTTATTTAACAATCAAATGGATATTCTTGTATATCATGTACAAAAAGAAGATCTTTTTAAGGGTGTAGCTACAGATTATATATCTTGCAACATCAAACCTAAACGTAATGGAACGTGCCTATTAGTATTGTTCCGTTATTAACGCTATCCCCAACTTAAATAGTTAATGCATAATGAAGAAACTCACTATTTTGTTTTTAACCTTTTGTATCCATGTATGCGCTGCAAATGGCCGATCAGGGGAACACGGTAGGATAACTTTAGCGTCCATACTAAATACTAACCCTGCTTCTTTAGTGGCTGGCGTGATGCCAATTGAAATAGCGGGAGTTACGATTGTGCCTCATTATGTTTCCGGCGAAATCCCTAATTTTAACGATGAGGAGCAGTACCTTTCAAAATATAAGCCCGGTGCGCTCATCAGGATATTTGTGAAAAACACAGATCCTTCGGCAGCAATAAACCCTACCATACTGGTAAATGGTAAAACAGGCAAAGAACTCATTAAATCAAACATCGTTTCTTATTGCGATTTACCTGATATTAGGGAAGTTGAAACCGGGATGTCGACAGTTATCCCTTCACATGGCATAGACTGTTACCTCCTTAACGTTGTCGATAGTAATTTCTATTCGGACGGCATACTCCTGAAATTTACCGATAAGAACTCTGGGCTTACAGTAACTAAGAAAATTGAACTAATTAAGCCCGAGATTTTCGCGTCGAGGATAGTTTTTACATCATCAAATGGCACTTGCTTTCCCGATGGATTTCTTGTTTACTTAAACAATAACGCTAAGCTTGCGGGTGAGGTTGAAGATATCACGATATGGAAGGCCCCGGGTAAAGTTACTGACCACTGGTGGAGTGAAAGTGTTGTTCAGAAAGATATTAAATGGTTTGGCGAAAAGAGGAAAATTGAAGCAGGAAGCATAAACGGAGCAAGCGTTAACACCGGAAGACTTCCTTTTGGCGAAATAGTACTGGAACTAAAAATAAAAATGGGCCCTGTGCTTAAAACGTTGTTTTATACTGTTAAACCGATAGTATTAAACTTCGATATCGGGATGGGCTGGGGTGACAGATACCTTGCCGCAAGCGAGGCTTTTTGCAAGACAGTAAAATTTATGCATTTCAATACCGTTAACGGCGATGCAGCGAATTTCTTGGCTAATACCGAATGGGCAGAGAAATATCCGATGAAAAGATTTTCAAAATTGCAGAAGGAGGCTTTAACCACAGACGCAAAGAAGTTGAATACTATCCATGGTTCAGAATTTTTTGGTGAGCCGCAATTTAGTAAAAAGCCTGCCAACGAGATTTTTAACTATTATACTTCATACCGGAACTCCGGGTTTCCGACAACGCTGACGTTATCACACGAGCCCGGCTTTTTTCTGTATGCCGGAGTTGTTGATCTCGTCCATTTTGATGCGTACCGCGTGGTTGCGCCACATGCAGATAAATGGGGAAACTACAACAAATACGGAGAAAAGAATGTAAAGTGGGGCGCACCCCTGGAAACTATAGGAGACTACATGCGCACGCTTAACAGGATAAGTTATCCAAACCCAGTAGCTGCATGGGCGCAGGCAATGTCAGACAACTGGAGAAGCCGCTACCGGCCCGGGGGCGGTAACCCCAATAACCATGAAATGCGGGTCCAGGCTTATGAGGCGATTGCAAACGGGGCCGCTTCGCTTTACTGGTTCAATATGAGCGGCAAGACTATTGTAAATAACCGGCCAAGCCTTGCCGAAATACATAGGATTAACAGGGAACTGACCGTATTGGGTGATCTGTTAGTGCGGGCCGATCCTTACTGGTTCCAAAACCGCTTTAAAGACATCGACCTGAATGTTTTAGCCGGCCCGGATTATGCGCTCCTTTTCGCAATCGATCTGAAATATAAGGTATCAGACTCCAATCAGTTTGTTTCTGCAGGGAAGAGGAGCGCATCGCTCACCTTTAAAATTCCGGCATATCTTCAAAATTGTAATTCAGCATTAAAAGTAACGCACGAAGGAGTGTACAAGGTTGATGTAAAAGTGATGAATGGCACAGCCAGCATTAATGATTCTTTTGAAACTACCGGAGTTTACCTGTTATTTAATAAGGCTGATTTGGGCCTGGCAAATAAAATAAAACTGAAGTTTAATGAAACGTTAGCCAATGAAGCCTCCTATCGATTTGATCCGATAACTAATGACGCTGATTTTAAAGTACTTACAGATGAGGTTAATAAAGTTGTAA
>JACMRC010000339.1 GCA_014376655.1 Mucilaginibacter sp.
ACTATAGTATGTTTTGTAGCCATATTTTTCAGGGTTATCAATAATTGCTTTCATGGCAATTAAATTGTAAACATAACTTCCGGTTTCGCGGTTTAGTTTCATCCTAAAATAATTGTCTTCGCTTTGGCTGTGTATTGCTTTGGCTAATTTAATAGAGCCATTGTTATAAGCCGCCGCTGCTAAGGTCCAACTTTTAAACTCGCCGTGTAACTCCTTAATATAACGGCAGGCAGCAATAGTTGCTTTGCGTACATTAAGGCGTTCATCAACACCGTGTCCAACTTTTAAGCCGTAAGTACGCGCGGTACCCGGCATAAACTGCCATAATCCGCGGGCGCCTTTTGATGAGGTGCCTTCTTTTAAGCCCGACTCAACCAGCGGCAAATACTTAAAATCTAAGGGGATACCGTAAAATTTTAAAATTGGCTCGATAATTGGAAATAATTTGTCGGCTTTGGCTTGCAGAATGTGTGATTGGATATTCTTGTAGGAATGCTTTGTTATTGAAATCCGCATTTTGCGGTAAACAGCATTGTTAACAGGAAGGGCTTCATTTGCGAAGCTGTAATCATTTGCGTTATCGGTATGGTAAGCGATATAATTAGGGATGCGAGGGCTTATTTTTGCCCCGGTTTTTGCAACCGTGGTACTGCAAATGTTAAGCTTGAAAATGACAGCCAGCACAAGGATTACGGAGCACGTAATTAAGTGTTTGTTAATCATTTTTTTTGTATTCATAGAACGATTCATTTTGGTAAATGCTGTGCAAAGGTAACTTATATAAAGCAGATTGTCAAACACTTATGACCCCCTTAGTGTTTTGAGTTTTTTAAAATAGTTCAAAAATCGTGGTTTAAAGTGCTTTAAACGTGGTTTTTGGACCGATGAAAAAAAATGAAAAAATCGATAAAAAACGCCCCAAAAACCGTACTTTTGCCCCTCACGCTGCGAAAGCGCAAACATAAAAACTATGGTATTTAAAAGACCAACAAACAGTCGCGACGACAGGAATGGCAGATCAAATGGACCATCAAAAGGTGGTGATAATAAACGATCTTCTTCCCCCCGTTCAAAGTCTTCAAAAGGCGCGGAAAAACCCGGAAATGATGGTACTAAAAAAAGATACTCAAGCGGCCCCGCTGCCGAGCGTAGTTCTTTTTCATCCGGCGCAGCCGACAAAAAAAGCTTTGGCCCTAAAAAGCCTTACTCTGGCCGCCCAACCGGTGGTGACGAGGAAAGACCAAAAAGAGGTTACGGTACAGAAGCCGGCGGCGACAAGAAAAGCTTTACACCACGCAGCAAACCATATACCGGCCGCCCATCAGAGGGTGGCGACAGCGAGCGCCCAAGGAAAACCTTTGGTGGCGATAAAAAAGATTTTGCCCCACGCAGCAAGCCTTACGGCACACGCGAAGGTGGCAGCGATGACCGCTCTAAGAAAAGTTTCGGTAGCGATGATCGCCCTAAGAAAAGTTTTGGAAGTGACGATCGCTCTAAGAAGAGCTTCGGTGGCGAAGGGACTTTTAACCGTAAACCAAAAGGCGCAGATTTTGGCGACAAGCCTAAAAGAACCCCTACAAGTTACGGCAATACTGATAAACCAGCGGGCGACCGCAAATTTACCGGCTCAAAACCGGTAAGGGGCGAATTTACCGGCGACGACAGGCCAACACGTAAACCAACTTACGATAAAATAACCCGCGACCGTGATGCACCTGTAAAAACGTTACGCTCAAAAAAACCACTCAAAAAATCAGAGGACGACGGACTGATCCGTTTGAACCGTTATATAGCTAATGCAGGGATCTGCTCTCGCCGTAAGGCTGATGAGTTGATTACGGCAGGTGTGGTATCTGTAAATGGTATTGTAGTTAGCGAGCTTGGTTTAAAGGTTGACCCCATGAAAGACGAGATCCGTTACAATGGCGAAACCCTTAAACGCGAAAAGAACGTTTACGTACTATTAAATAAACCAAAGGATTATATTACGACTACCGACGACCCGCAGGAGCGCCGTACGGTAATGCAGCTGGTTGAAAAAGCCAGTCGCGAACGCATTTATCCCATTGGCCGTTTAGATAGAAATACTACCGGATTGTTATTAATGACTAACGATGGTGACCTGGCTGATAAGCTTTCGCATCCGCGCAGCAACATTACTAAGCTGTACCAGGTTGAACTAAGTAAAAGTTTAGCCCAGGGCGATTTAAATAAATTGCAGTTTGGGCTTGAACTGGAGGATGGGCCAATAAAACCCGACTCTGTATCGTACGTAGCCGGTGGATCGAAAAAAGAAGTAGGCATACAAATACACAGCGGAAAGAACCGCATTGTACGCCGTATGTTTGAGCACCTGGGCTACGAAGTTGTAAAATTAGACAGGGTGGTATATGCCAACCTTACTAAAAAAGACCTGCCCCGTGGCCGCTGGCGCTTCCTTGACGAGAAGGAAGTTATACAGTTGAAGCATTTGATAAAATAAGACCTCACCCCAACCCCCTCTCCTCCGCAAGGAGTCCTTCGGACAAAGGAGAGGGGGTTTAAATATAAAGCGCTCCGTAAATACGGGGCGTTTTTGTTTTATAGATTTTATTTAACTTGCGCTTATAAACCAATACGCCCCATAAGCTATGAAAAAGTTATTGCTGATAATTACGCTGATATCTCCCATATTTTGCGTTGCGCAAAAAAAAGGTGTTGCACCTAAAGTATTTGACCTTGTAATAGGCACCTTTACCGGCGATGCGCCAACCGCAAGTAAAGGCATATATGTATACAGGTTTTATGAAGAACGCGGAAATGTGGCGTATTTAAGTGAGGTGGAAACCCCAAACCCTTCGTTCCTTGCTGTATCAGCGAATCAGCAGTTTGTATATGCGGTTAATGAAAATAATGGGGCCACCCCAAGTACGGTAAGCGCATTTAAATTTACAAAAACTACTGGCAAATTAGAGTTGTTAAACACCCAGCCTTCAATTGGTTCGCCCGCATATATCTCGGTTGATAAAGCCCAGAAAAATGTATTTATAGCAAATTATGGCGGGGGTAGTATGCAGGTTTACCCGGTTAATAAGGATGGATCATTAGGCACGTCGTCACAAACTATCCAGGATGAGGGGAAAGGCCCTAATCCGTCAAGACAAGGCGCACCGCATGCTCACTCTGCTGTACTATCGCCCGATGAAAAATACCTAATGCTATCAGATTTAGGTATCGATAAAATAAATATCTTCCGTTATAAGGCTTCAAAAAATCCGCCATTAACACCGACAGATGTCCCCTACTTTAAAACAGCAGGTGGCTCGGGCCCGCGCCATAGCGATTTTGCACCTAACGGCAAGTTTATGTATAATATCCAGGAGCTTACGGCTACCATCAGCGCGTTTAGCTACAGCGGTGGTGAATTAAAAGAGTTGCAAACTATTAACATGATGCCCGATGGTTTTAAAGGAACAAACGGCGCTGCAGATATCCATGTATCACCGGATGGCTTATTCTTGTATGCCACCAACAGGGGTACGGTTAACGAGATATTTGTTTATGCGATAGACCAGGAGACAGCCAAATTAACCGCTGTGGACCATTACCCTACCGGCAGCACCCCCCGCAATTTTGTAATTGACCCAACAGGTAACTATATTTTGGTAGGCAGCTCAAACCGGGTTATCGTGTTTAAAGTGAACAAAGCCACCGGTAAATTAGTGCAGATAAATTCAGGCATTAATATGGAATCGGCGGTTTGTTTAAAAATGATTCCGGTAGAATAGGGCTCAGATTTACTATCTTGCAGGTATAAACCAATTTAACCTGCTTATTATCATGAAAAAGTATCTACTTGTAGTATCGTTACTATTGCCGCTGCTTGGCGTTGCACAACAAAAATATGACTTGTTATTGGGGGGATATACCCCCGTTGGTCAGGACAAGGGGATCTCGGTTTATCGCTTTGATTCAGCATCTGGTAAGGTAGACCTGTTAAGCCAGGTTGAAGGGTCGCTAAACCCCGACTTCTTAGCTTTAAGCAACGATAATAAGTTTGTTTATACCTGTAATGTAGGTGTTAAAACCAGTGTTGAGGGAGAAGTAAGCGCGTTTAAATTTGATAAAGCTACCGGCAAACTAACGCTGATAAATAAGGTAGCAGGTGGTGGTACAAACCCGGTGCATATCAGCATTGATAAAGAGAACAAAAATGTGCTGGTATCTTACTACTCAAGCGGTAGTGTAACCGTCTTGCCTATCAATAAAGATGGATCAATAGGCGCGGTTTCGCAGACCATACAGTATATCGGCTCTGGTCCGCATAAAAATCAGAAAGGCCCGCATGTACACATGACGAAGTTCACGGACGACGGAAAGACGGTATTTGTCGCCGACTTGGGGACCGATAGAATTGATATATACAACTACGATAATACGAAAGCACAGCCATTAACCCCGGCCGACCCTGCAGTTGAGTTAATGTCGCCTGCGGATGGCCCGCGCCACATGGAGTTTTCGCCGGATAATAAGTTCCTGTACGTTATCCAGGAGTTGAGTGCTTATGTAAGAGTGTATAAATATAAAGACGGAAAGATAAGTTTTGTACAAACCATTAACATGATGCCGGAAGGCTATGATAAAAATGGCGGTGCTGATGTACACTTATCGCCCGATGGTAATTTTCTGTATGCATCTGTACGTGGCGATGCAGATAAAGTGGTGCTGTATGCTGTAAACAAACAAAACGGTAAGCTAACTTATATTGAAAAGTATGATGTAAGTAAAGCCCCCCGAGGGTTTACTATTGACCCAACCGGCAGCTTTTTAATTAGCGCAGGGCAGGATGGCAATACTATTGATTTCTTTAAGATCGACAAAACTACCGGCAAGCTAACCCTTACCGATACGAAGATTAATATTGCGCAGGTTACCTGTTTAAAATGGATTGCTGTAGAGTAATAAATTAAAGATAATTTAAAAGATTTTCTGATGTTATTCGTCTATAAGGCATGTACGCAACTTTATTAGCCTTACATTCATTAACCCGATGGTTGGTATTGGGCAGCTTGGTGTTCGCTATTTTTCGCGCTTACCGGGGCTGGCTGTTTAACAAGCCGTGGTTAAAGTTTGATGATATTACCCGGCATGGTACAGCTACCATGGCGCACATCCAGTTTTTATTGGGCGTTACATTATATTTTATAAGCCCGATAGTAAATTATTTCCTGCATAATTTTAGCACCGCGGTGCATGAACGGGCCATTAGGTTTTTCGGGATGGAGCATGTTACCATGATGCTGATAGGCATCGGCATTATCAGTACTGTATCGGCCAAAGCAAAACAAAAGCCTACCGACATCGAGAAGTTTAAATTTTTGGCCATTTGGTATACCATAGCTTTGCTTGTTATATTAAGCTCGGTACCATGGTCGTTTTCGCCATTAATTAGCAGGCCAAATTTTAGGGCGTTTTAATTAACAAAACAAAAAAAGCGGGCAGCCGGACCCTTAAACCAACTACCCGCCAACAATTAATATACAATGCGTTTATAACACAACCGTATTGCTATTGGTGATTTTCCATACTGCAGCACCCGGTGTAGGGAAGCTTACGCCCTTGGTATTACCACGTACGCCGGCATCCTGCCCAAATTGGTAGGTTGGGTGGCCCTTAAATACCAATTGTGTTTTACCAATCACGGTAATGGTGGTAAATTGTGTCTTATCTAAAACTGTTGGGATGCTGCCAACAACTGTAACTTCATTTACAGACCATACGGTATTGTTGCTCAGATCCGCTTTGGTAAAGGTGTTGGTGTTATGGGTATCCTTACTGAACATATAAAGCGTGCGCCCTGCCGGGTCTGTTATATACTGCGAACTTACTGTGCCTGCTACACCTGCTTCGGTGTACGATGCGCCATCTAAACCAACAAGTTGCGCGTTGGCAAACATTACAGTATAATCGGCTTTGCCAATGGCCCATAAATTCCCAAAAGCATCGCCATTGGTATCCCCCGCTGCAACATCGCCCGAGTAATAGTAAAGTGGCCATCCTTTATAGGTAGTTTGTAATACACCATCTGTGCGGGTTATCACCCCAAAATCGGCAGCAGCAAGCCCGGTGCCTATAGTTGGGTTTGGATTATAAAACGACGGCCAGGTAACGGCACATTGTCCAACACAAGCCGACGTTCCGGCGACATCCTTTGAGAAAAAATAAACAGATTTGCCGGTGTTGTCGGTAATAACACTACCCAATTTGGCATTGGTAGTTAACTGTAACCCGGTAACCACCACCGGGGCAGGCGCGGTACCATTATCTGTTTTTTTACAAGCGGTACTTAATAAAATAATAGCCGCAAAAAATGCCATCGCTCGTTTGCTTAAGTTTTTTGTTTTCATAATTTCAGTATCTATGTTAATGTTGTTTGTTGTTATAAGGGTTACGCAAACAAACTGCCTACCGTTGCCTGAACGAGCCGTCGAACTTTTAAACTATAGTTAAAAACAAAAAAGACCGCTTAAAAAGCGGTCTTTGAAATTAATTATGCAGGCGGTTTTATTGACTTGCAAGCAACGCATCCAAATTGCTCAAGCCCATAGTAAAGCCTTCTTTGAAGCCCATTCCAACTATTTGAGCCATATCCGCCTCGTTATCAAATGATAGTTCAACTTCTACTTTCGATCCGGTAGTGGTACCGCTAAACACATTATGCCAATGCATCGGCGGAAAGCTTTTGTCTGTAGTGCCGTCCTCATCACAAAAGCTGGCGGTTCCATCAAAACTTTGGCCGGGTGTTATCGCTGTAAAATCTACGCGGCACCAGGCTTTATCGCCATTAGGGCCGGCCATACAGTACAGCCAAAAACCGCCAACTGTAAAATCCAGGCTTTTGGTTGTGGTCTTCCATGGTTTAGGTGCCCACCATTTATCTAATTGTTCGGCTTCTGTCCAGGCTTTCCATACTTTTTCAACCGGCGCGCTAAACTCGCGGGTTATGTTTAATTGCCTGTTGTTAGCGTCTTTTTCAATTTTGGTTTCGTGTGTCATTCTTTTAGTTTTTAAAGGTCTGATAATACGTCGTCTAATTGGTTAAAGCGGTCCTCCCACATCTTGCGGAAGGTGTCCAGCCATTTGTCTATCTCTTTCATTTTATTAGCGTTTACATGGTAATATATTTCGCGCCCGCTTTGCTTTTGCGATACAGCTTCGCATTCGGCCAGGATCTGGATATGTTTTGATACCGCCTGGCGCGAGGTATTAAAATGCTCGGCAAGCGCGTTAGGCGTCATGGCGTGTATGGCGAGGAGCGTTAATATCGCCCTGCGGGTAGGGTCGGCAATGGCTTGATAAATATCTCGTCTCATTTTATTTGCAATTGATTGATTGCAAATATATATGCAATTAATCAGTTGCGCAAATTTATTTTCATTTTCTCTAAGATGGATTGAAATACACTGATTTTAACCTGCTTAATTAAAATTAATTTTTACTTTTATGAACCAAGTTAAACCAGATACCATGCCTGTTTCAAACAAACTAAAAGCCATAGGCTTTTTATTAATAGCGTCGGCTATAATTTTAAATGTTAATAACGCATCTGCCCAAAGCGGGGTTAACCTAAAAGGGTTTAATAAAACCAGCGGCGTGGTGGTAAAAG
>JACMRC010000340.1 GCA_014376655.1 Mucilaginibacter sp.
ACAGCATCCCAATGAAACAGGAAGCTAATGGCCAGGCCGGCAACTATCCAGCCGATAGTACCCCAAACCCGTATGGTCGAAAATTCTTTTTCCGGATCTTTCATCTGGCTAAATGAAACCGAGTTTACCAATGCCAGCGTTGGCATGTACAATATCATATAACCTAATACGTATGGATAGAATGCAGAAATATCAACAGCCGCGTAGCATTGGTACATTAATACGGCACCTACAATATGTAGCACACCTAATATTCTTTCGGCGTTAAAATATCTGTCGGCAATTAGGCCAACTATAAATGGCGCTATAATAGCTCCCCATGATTGTGTAGAATAAAGTGCGCCTGTTTGTGCACCTGTAGCGTGCAGGTTAGTACCGGCAAACGGCCCCATGGTAACGTACCATCCCCCCCAGATAAAAAACTGCAGGAACATCATTACCGATAGCTTAATTTTAATAGTTGTATTCATTATATAATTTATAGTTGGTTTTAAAATTGAGTGCTTAAATTTAGTAATATCCCTGAATGATTTGCCGGTTGTAACAAATATTTAACTATAAAACAAAAATAGCGTCCCGAAAAATCGGGACGCTATTTAAATATGATATCTTAAAGTAATTTATACCTGTACAGCGGCAGCATCTTTTTTGCTTTTGCCTTTCATGTAAAATACTAAGCCGGCAAAAGCCACTATCAATATTAGTGGGATAACTAACGTGGCATTTAAAACACTTTTACCCGCAAGAGTGGTATCACTACCCGCTTCTTTTTGGATTCTGTCATAAAATCCGCCCATAAATATAGTGTACAGTGATACAGCAAACATCCCAGCTCCACCCATAAGGTTTAAACCTAAAGCACCGGTTGCAGGCATATTTGTATTCACAAAACCAAGCATGGTTGGCCAAAAGAAACATACACCCATACCAAATACTACAGCGCCGCCAAAAACAGCTGTGCCATCCAGATGTCCAAGCATGTATAGCCCTAAAGCTGCAAGAATAGCTGATATTAGTAAAAGTGTTTGAGGGGTAACCGCTTTCAATACAGGTTTAGCGAAAGCACGACCTAAAAATACAACGCCATTACCTAATGTTAAAAGAAGTAATGCGTTTTGAGTTACATTTTTCAACAATACCTCTATCCACTGGCCGGTAAATAACTCTGTGATGGCAGTACCGAACATGCATATAAACATAAAGGCAAATAATGGATTTAATAACGCCTTATACATACCAGCGGTTGATACACCTGAAGCCACGCGCTCTGTAACCGGGAAATCCAATTTAGAAAATAAGTAGCCGTAAATAACAGTAGGTATAAGCATTACACCTACCTGCACTTGCCAACTTAAGCCAAAGTGCTTAAACAATAATACGACTAACGTTCCTATTACAATGCCACCCGGAAACCATAAATGGAAATGAGTTAGCTTTGTTACTTTATTATCTGTATACAACGACGCTACCAATGGGTTGCAAGCTGCTTCAACAGTTCCGTTAGCTAAACCTATTAACAAGGTTGATATATATAGTGTCCAAAATCCCCCGGCAAAGACTGTAAGTATTATACCCGCCAAATGGAATATAAAAGCCATTACTAAAAGGCGTTTCATGCCTATGATATCAACAATAAAACCACCAACAACAACAGCTATAGGGAAACCGTAAAATGCGGTTGCTGTTATTTGGCCAAGTTGTTCTTTGTCTAAATTGAATTTTGCGCCAAGGTCGCCAAGGATCCCTGCACGGATACCAAATGATAATGATGTAACTAACAGGGACAAGCAACTTGCCCTAAATAGCTGTGTACGATTAATTTGCATTGCGTTTTTGTTTAAGTTTATAATTGGTTTTATAAATGTAGTTATTGGTTTTGTATTTTATAGTACGAGTTAGTCAATCCCCAACAAGCGCCTGTTAAACGCCTCGTCAGATCCTGCTGCTGCGAAATCATCAAACGCCTTCTCTGTTACGCGGATGATATGGTCTTTAATAAATACGGCACCTTCCTTTGCACCATCTTCAGGATGTTTTAAGGCACACTCCCACTCCATTACGGCCCACCCGCTGAAGTTGTATTGTGCCATTTTGCTGAATATCGCTTTAAAATCAACCTGCCCGTCGCCTAAGCTGCGGAAACGGCCCGCGCGGTCAACCCAGTTTTGGTAGCCGCCATAAACACCCTGGCGTCCCGTAGGGTTAAACTCGGCATCTTTAACATGGAACATTTTAATGCGCTCGTGGTAAATATCTATATACTCTAAATAATCCAAACACTGCAATATAAAGTGCGACGGATCATACAGTAAATTGCAACGTTTGTGGTTATTAACTTCCTTCAAAAACATTTCGAAGCTGATACCATCATGCAAATCCTCGCCCGGGTGTACTTCATAGCAAAGGTCAACACCGTTATCTTCAAATACGTCCAGTATCGGTAACCAGCGTTTAGCTAATTCTTTAAAACCTGTTTCAACAACACCGGCAGGGCGTTGCGGCCACGGATAAACCATAGGCCATAATAACGCGCCGCTAAAAGTAGCATGTGCATTCAATCCTAAATTCTGCGATGCTTTGGCGGCATACTTTAATTGTTGCACGGCCCACTCC
>JACMRC010000341.1 GCA_014376655.1 Mucilaginibacter sp.
GGGAATAGTTGGCCCAAGGTTTTCTCTTTCCCTTCAATGCCATAGGTTTCAAAAAAACTGATGGTATCATCAACCGTCCATTGCGCAAATGCCGATTTACTAAAATGCTCATTCTGAGATATAAATTGCTTCGGCGATGCGTACAGGTTGGTATAATTACAACGCCCGCCCCCGCTTATCAGTATCTTGGCGCCTACCTTATCGTTCTTCTCTAACACCAGCGTACGCTTGCCTAAAAAGCCGGCTTGCACCGCACACATTAAGCCACACGCGCCACCGCCAATAATTATAGCATCAAAATCTGTTTGTTTTGTTAAATTTGCTGGCATGGTAGAAGTTTCGCAAATATCAGAATTTGGAAAGATACTTATCTTTTTAATTACAGGAATAATCCTTGTAGGCCTGATGTTTTTTGCAAACCGCTTAATTGCACCCCATAACCCTACCCCCGAGAAGCTAACATCATACGAGTGCGGCGAAGAACCAACCGGCAACGCCTGGCTACCTTTTAACTCGCGTTTTTATGTAATTGCCCTTATATTTTTATTGTTTGATGTAGAGATGGTATTTGTTTTTCCATGGGCGACGGTATTTGGCAATCATGAAATTATCGCTGCCGACGCGCGTTGGGGATGGTTCTCGCTGGTTGAAATGTTTATTTTCTTGGGGATATTGATACTGGGCCTTGTATACGTTTGGTGCAAAGGCGACCTGGACTGGATAAAACCCAAACCAGTTGCACCCAGCACAAACACAAATATCCCGGCATCGCTATATGACCAATTAAATAAAGAGCAAAGCTTTTACAGGGTAAAGGAATTTAGTTTAGAACCGGTATTAGTAGTTGCTGCTATAACTGCTACTACCCCTGTAGCTGCTACTATAACAGAATCCGCTCCTATCCGTAAACCAATGTTTAAGCCTACTTTTAAAAAACCAGCCGATGAGTAACGATATCAACAGCGAAGGCGGCGGCATTATAGTCACCAAGTTAAATGATCTGTTAAACTGGTCGCGGTTATCATCGCTTTGGCCTATGGGTTTTGGCATTGCCTGCTGCGCTATAGAAATGATGGGGTCATACGCCTCAACTTACGACCTTGACAGGCTGGGTGTTTTCCCCCGCCCGTCTGCACGCCAGGCTGACGTTATTATCATAGCCGGTACTGTAACCTTTAAAATGGCCGAGCGCATTAAACGCCTTTACGAGCAAATGCCCGAGCCGCGTTATGTTATCTCAATGGGTTCATGCTCAAACTGTGGCGGCCCTTACTGGCAACATGGCTATCATGTGGTAAAAGGTGTAGATAGGGTTATACCGGTTGATGTTTATGTACAAGGCTGCCCGCCACGCCCGGAAGCATTAATAGGTGCAATCATAGAACTCCAAAAAAAGATAGAAGGCGAACAGTTAATAAATGGGTAATCAAATTATATATTTGATGTATGCCAACTAAAACCTTCAACAGCAATGCTTTAAAAACAATCCTATGGTTAGGATTAGTAACAGGGACGCTTGATGCTGCCTGGGCAATACTTTTTAATCTGAATTTAGGCCCCGAAGTTATTTTCAGCTATATAGCCAGCGCCATATTTGGCAAAGCTGCCTTTGCCGGCGGACCGGAAATGCCTATCGCGGGTGTAATATTCCATTATTTAATTGCCTATTTATTTACAACCGCTTTTTATGTTTGGTTCCCGACTTTCCTGGCGGGATTTAAGAATAAATATGTGGTCGCTATTGTATATGGTGGTTTTGCGTGGATGGTTATGAACCTTGCGGTGATCCCCCTAAGTAAAATAGGTACGTTCCCGGCTCACCCAATTCCAATTATAAAGGGTGTGTTGGCATTGATAATTTGCATAGGGCTGCCGGTAGTTTTGGTGGCGGATAAGAAAAATAAATAATAATTTAATGGCTAACACCTACGCACAGATACACATTCAATGTGTTTTGGCTGTTAAATTTCGCCAATCGCTTATTGAACCCGAGTGGAAAGACAGATTATTGCTTTACATCACAGCCATTGTACAAAACAACGGGCATAAAATGATTGCTATAAATTGCATGCCTGACCATTTACATATGTTCTTTGGCTTTAGACCAAATCAGTCTTTGTCGGATCTGATGCGAATAGTTAAAGGAGAATCATCAGAGTGGTTAAATAAACAAGATTTCATTAAGTCGACTTTTAGATGGCAAGAAGGATATGGTGCTTTTTCGTATTCGCGTTCACAAATGAAGATTGTGGCAGAATATATTGAGAATCAGGAAGAACATCATCGCAAAAAAAAATTTCTGGAAGAATATCAGCAGTTCCTTGAGCATTTTGAAGTTGAATTTGATGATCGGTATATTTTTAAACCGTTAGAATAATCGCTTTGTTAAGTATTGCACCTACGGCGCAAAATTTTTCTATTTATCATTTTCTACCGAGCTTTAGCCCCTATGGGGCAATGCTATTGTGTTAACTGCCCCATAGGGGCTAAAGCTCGGTAGAAAACAAACAAGCAACTTTATTTCGTGCCATAGGTACGAAACTTAACAAACAATTCCCACACTACGACCACAATCCCAAATTACCCATCCACTTTTGAAAGAATATCGGTAAACTTGCACAATCAATGAAAGCATTTTACGGAGATCTTAAACTGGGTATTTTAGGCGGCGGCCAATTGGGCCGCATGCTGATACAACAAGCTATTAATTATAACGTAACGGTTAAAGTTTTAGACCCGGACCGCGAAGCACCTTGTCGTAAATTGTGTGATGAATTTATGGTAGGATCATTAGGCGATTATGAAACCGTTTATAAATTCGGTAAAAAGGTAGACCTGCTTACCATTGAGATTGAGAAAGTTAATGTAGACGCGCTGGAGCAATTGGAGAAAGAAGGCGTATTAGTATACCCCCAACCGAGAATAATTCGCCTGATACAGGATAAAGGCCTGCAAAAGCAATTTTTTAAAGAAAATGGTATCCCCACTGCCGAATTTAGGCTAATAACATCAGTTGATGATTTACGGCGAACCGATTTCCCCTACCCATACATACAAAAATTAAGGCGCGATGGCTATGACGGCCGTGGCGTTTATAAAGTGGTTGACGAAAGCTATTTAGCCAACGCTTTTACCGAGCCAAGCATAGCAGAGCGACTAATAGATTTTGAAAAAGAAATAGGCGTAATAGTGGCCCGTAACGAAAGTGGCGAGGTTAGCACTTTCCCGTTGGTTGAAATGGAATTTAACCCGGAGGTTAATTTGGTAGAGTTCCTGATATCGCCATCTACCCTATCCGCAGAAATACAACAGGAGGCCGAGCGTATAGCTAAAAAAATTGCAGAAGATTTGAAGATAGTTGGCCTGCTGGCTGTCGAGATGTTTTTAACGAAGGATGGCAAAATCTTGGTAAACGAATTAGCCCCGCGCCCGCATAACAGCGGACACCAAAGTATTGAAGGTAATGTTGTATCACAATTTGAGCAGCATTTACGCGCGATATTTGACCAACCTTTGGGCGACACTACCTGCTTAAGCAACGCCGTAATGATAAACGTATTGGGCGAACCCGGTTTTGAAGGCCCTGCAGTTTACCAGGGGATAGAAAAAATATTAAAATGCCCGGGTGTATACGTACATTTATATGGCAAAGCGCTAACAAAGCCGTTTAGGAAGATGGGGCATGTTACCGTGGTGGATGATGATAGAGAGAAAGCTATTCAGAAAGCGAGATTTGTACAAAACACGTTAAAGGTAGTTAGCTAAATATATCCGCGTGTCATTGCGAGGAACGAAGCAATCTCTTCACTTGCTAATCATTATGGCAATTCGATTACGGGATTAGGGGAGCTTCGAAAATGAAATTTAGTACATTGACTGTCTGTTGCAGAGATTGCTTCGTTCCTCGCAATGACGATTTGATAAATTATAATATGAGCCAACCAAAAATAGGAATCATCATGGGCAGCAAATCGGATCTTCCGATTATGCAGGACGCTGCCGACGTATTAACAGAACTGGGAGTTGCCTATGAAATTACGGTAGTATCGGCACACCGCACGCCCGACCGTATGTTCACTTACGCACGCGAAGCAGCAGGTCGTGGCCTTAAAGTAATTATTGCCGGTGCAGGCGGCGCGGCGCATTTGCCGGGCATGGTAGCATCGTTAACGCATTTGCCTGTTATTGGCGTACCTGTAAAATCAAGTAATTCTATTGATGGCTGGGACTCTATCCTTTCTATACTGCAAATGCCGAATGGTATCCCGGTAGCTACCGTAGCTTTAAACGCGGCAAAAAACGCGGGGATACTGGCCGCGCAAATTATATCAACTGCTGATGAAACTGTGGTTAAAAACCTTATCGCCTACAAAAAAGCTTTGAAGAAAAAAGTTGAAGAATCGGCAGACGAAATGAAGGCCGGGAATTAATCAAACACAACAGTCGACTCTCCGGATACCTTTTCAACGTGGCAATTACAACCGCCGGATATTTTAAAGGTTATCGTTTTGGTTACATTGGTTGTGGGGCTGGTGCCTGATATTATTACCTCATCCCCTTCGGTCGAAAAGTTTGCTTTACCATTATCATCGGTTACAATATAAACTCCGGTTTGTACAGGGCCATCTACAGCGCTTATTGGTACAGTACTTAGTTTGGTACGTTGATTAATAGCGCTAAAATTCTTTACGTTTACCGGGCTGCCATTTATATCCGCAAAGTTCACACCTATTTTGGTAAAAATCTGGGTACATGCTTGCGTGCCGCAAGCTGCTTGTTCCTTGGCCTTATGGCAGCTAAAAAAACCGGTAATTAATACCAACACTGCTAATCTTTTAAATATCATGGTATAGATCTTTAATTAAAATTACTGATTTTCTTAATTCAACTGTGGATTTTCCGGGAAATTAGCAATGTGCGCATAACGGTTGCCCAGGCTTATTACCACTTCCTTCCACATGTTTTGCTCTGAAACGCTAAAAACAGTTCCGGCGCTACACTTCTCGGCAATTATCCAGCTATTTTCTTTTATTTCTTCATCCAACTGGCTTGGTGTCCAGCCCGAATAGCCCATAAAAAATTTTATTTCATTTTCGTTCAGTTGGTAATTAGATACCAACTCTTTTATCTTTTCAAAATCGCCGCCCCAAAATATGCCGTCGCAAATTTCAATACCATCTTCAATTTTTTCGGGCACACAATGTATAAAATGTAGTGTGTTTGCAGCAACGGGTCCACCTACATAAACGGGGATTTCAGAGTATGACGTATCGGGCAAAACATCCCCCAATAAATAGTCGCTTTGCTGGTTCAGGATAAAGCCCATGGCACCGCTATCGGCATATTCTGTAAGCAGGATAACCGACCTTTTAAAGTTTGGATCCAGCATAAATGGCTCCGAAATTAATAAGCGCCCTGCCGCGGCGGTAATACTATTTAACATAGACGTAGTTTTATATTATGACTAAATTAACAAGTTAACGTAAAATATGTTCGGCTTGTATATAATATTAACTATTTACGGTTTAATTAATTTGTAAGTTTGCAGTAAATGGATAAAGAAGGATTACAAAATTTAAGACAGGATTACAGCGCTGCAACCTTAAACGAAACCAGCATAAATGTAAACCCTATAAAGCAGTTTGATATATGGTTTAATGAGGCTGTTGCCGCCGAAATACATGAACCAAACGCAATGACGCTGGCTACCGCCACGCCCGATGGCCGCCCGGCTGCCCGTATAGTTTTACTGAAGGGATTTGACATGAATGGTTTTGCTTTTTATACCAATTACCTAAGCCGTAAAGGGAAAGAGCTAACCAAGAACCCAAACGCAGCCCTTTTATTTTTTTGGGGAGAATTAGAGCGCCAGGTACGTATTGAAGGCACTATAGAGAAATTAAGCAAAGAGCAGTCTGAAAAATATTTCCATTCGCGCCCAAGGCTTAGCCAGATAGGCGCTCTTGCGTCTCCGCAAAGCCAGGAGATCCCTCACCGCGAGCAGTTGGAAGCTAAAATGAGCCAACTTGAAACCGAGTATGGCGATGACAAGGAAATACCAAAACCATCTTTTTGGGGTGGTTATATTTTAAAGCCGCGCCTGATAGAGTTTTGGCAGGGCCGCCAAAGCCGCCTGCACGACCGTATTGCCTATAAAAAGATTGATAACAAAAACTGGAAAAAAGTACGCCTTGCCCCATGAGTTTTGAGGATATTAAACTTTTACTTAC
>JACMRC010000342.1 GCA_014376655.1 Mucilaginibacter sp.
AGCTTTAAAATTGCTGCGGTGCCGATATTTGCTGCGGTAGGTGGTGCGATAGTGCCCGCCATTATTTACTTTGCCTTTAATTATGGGCAAGCCACCAGCGCCGGTTGGGCAATCCCAATGGCTACCGATATCGCTTTCGCATTGGGCGTACTTTCTTTACTGGGGAAGCTCGTGCCATCTTCTTTAAAAGTTTTACTATCAACCCTGGCCGTGGTCGACGATTTGCTGGCCATAGTTATCATCGCTATATTTTATTCAACAACATTACATTGGCTTTACCTGGGCATAGCTTTGGGTATATTTTTGCTTTTGCTGTTGATGAACAAGCTTGGCGTAAAGCATTTAGCGTTTTATTTGATCCCCGGGGTTGTATTATGGTACTTTATACATCACTCAGGGATTCACGCTACCATCGCGGGGGTATTAACCGCATTGGCTATCCCGATAAGCTCAAAAAAAGGGCCGGTGTTATCAAAGCTCGCCCATCAACTAAATACGCCTGTTAACTTTATAATTATGCCGGTATTTGCGCTGGCCAATACCAATATCCATTTCGAGACTACCATGGTAAACGGAGTTTTTGGCATTTTGGGCCTGGGTATAATTTTAGGATTACTTTTTGGTAAGCCGATAGGAGTAATGCTTTTTGCCTGGTTAACCGTAAAGTTAAAAATAGGTTCATTGCCCCATCAATTATCATGGAGCCATATTGGCGGCATGGGTTTATTAGCCGGAATTGGGTTTACTATGTCGATATTTATTTCGCTACTATCATTCGGTAATTCGGTACACAATACCGAGGCTAAGTTTGCTATTTTAATAGCATCGGTGGTAGCGGGGGTTGTAGGGTTTGTGTATTTGAAAAGTGTGTTAACCATAAACAAAAAATCCCGCCGTTAAGCAGGATTTTATAATTTATTTGTACTATTGGAAATAAACTATTCACTATCATGGTAAAAACAAATAATGGTTGGATTGTTGTATTGGGGATCAGCTTACTAATTAGCACTTATTCATGTAACGGTGCAAAAAATAATAAAGAAGCCTATATAGTTATTAAGGGTAATAAATCTTTCATCAAGCTTAAAGGGAAAAGGAACTACATGGTACATGACCCTATCTCCTTGGTTTTTAATAAGACATATGAAGATAGCACACTAATATCATTACCACGCGTACAAAACGGTATCATTAAAGGAAATGAAATTATCACCGAAAAGGGTTATTACAAATACACGGAAGACAGTTTTATATCTATAGATCATCAAAAATTAAAGATATACCTGCAATATAATGACACCGATGACAAAAAAGTAGAACAAGATGGGTGGAATGGCGAATACAACCTGGTTAATCATAAATAAATACAATTATCAAACAAAAAATCCCGCCATACAGCAGGATTTTAATATTTATGAGATAGTCTATCTTAACTCCAAAGATTAGCCGGATAAGTCCCATTCTCAACCAATTCTGAGATTGATTTTTGTACGATAGGCTTATCTTCTTTATAAGTAACGCCAAACCATTTTGACGCGGTTGGGATAACTTTGAAAGATGCTGTACCGCTTTTTATCAATTTATCAGCAACTAACGGAATGAAAAACTCTGCTTTTGGATTTGCTTCATTAGCCTCAACAAACTCGCGGAACATTGGCTCGCTTTGTTTAAAAACTGCCGGAGTAAAGCCCCAAAAATTCATAGATACACGCGTGTCGTTTGGCAACGGATGTTCGCCTGTGCTATCCTTGTAAGCAACTTTACCACCATCGGTAAAGTAAACTTCGGTGCGCTCGTTAACCTCGGTCATGTTGCCTTCGGCATTAACCTCGCACACACCACGCGATACTGAACCGTAATCAGACAAGGTGCGGTCTATCTGGTAACCCATCAAAGCGTAATGCGTATCATCAACTTCGGTGGTTAAAAACTTAGCCATTTTCTCAAAAGCGTCATAGCCATAATAATCATCAGCATTAATAACGCAAAATGGTTCGTTTATCTGGTTGCGGGCAGCCAATACAGCGTGGGCAGTACCCCATGGTTTAGCACGCTCTATAGTTTTATCTATACCGAAAGGTTTCAGATCAAAGTTTTGGAAAACGTAATCAGTTTCTATCTTTCCGGCTAACTTGGGTTCGAAAATAGCTTTAAAAGGCTCAACATATTCTTCACGGATAATGAAGCTAACTTTGCCGAAACCGGCGCGGATAGCATCATGAATAGAATAATCAATTATGGTTTCGCCATGCGGACCGAAGCCGTCTATTTGCTTCATGCTGCCGTAACGGCTGGCCATACCTGCGGCCAATATTAATAGTGTAGGTTTCATAGTATTTTTATTAGGGCTGATTAATCCCGTATGTCAACGTTTAAAATAATAAATTGTTTATTTAATGTACCTGAAATCTTGCCCGTCTTTAATGTTTAACAAGCACTCATATATCAGGCGAATAACATTATCGCAATCTTCTTTATGTACCATCTCTACAGTAGTGTGCATATAACGCAGGCATAATGATATCAAAGCCGATGGCACGCCATCATTCGAGTAAGCAAAAGCATCAGTATCTGTACCTGTAGAACGTGATGATGCCTGGCGCTGGAACGGAATACCTGCTTTGTCGGCAGTATCCATTAACAGCTTATTAAGGTTATTTTGTACGGCAGGAGCATAAGATACTACCGGTCCGCGGCCGCAAGCCAGGTCACCCTGGGTTATCTTGCTTATCATCGGGGTTTGGGTATCATGCGTTACATCAGTAACAATAGCTACGTTTGGTTTAATACGATGCGCTATCATTTCGGCGCCACGCAAGCCAATTTCTTCTTGCACGGCGTTTACTATGTATAAGCCAAAAGGTAATTTCTTTTTGTTCTCTTTTAATAAACGGGCAACCTCGGCAATCATAAAACCACCTACCCGGTTATCTAAAGCACGGCCAACGTAATAGCGGTCGTTCAATATCATAAACTCGTC
>JACMRC010000039.1 GCA_014376655.1 Mucilaginibacter sp.
ATTGTCATTAGCTTTTACCCTATAGGTAATATAAGTTACCGGGCGAGACAATAAATTCAAATCGGCCAATAACAATGGCGAAGTAAATGTTAGCGCCAAATCAACCTTGCCAACTTTAAAGTTATAAATGGTTTGTGTGGCAGTTACGCTTACACTTTTCTGATCGGCAACTTCCAGCTCTTTGGTAACAGGTTTCTCTTTGTCCACCAAACCGATGTCGGCACGGGCACCACCGCCGGTATTTACTACGTGCATGGTGATGATATTCTCGCCAATTTTAAGGCGATCTTTATCCATGGCAATCATTTCAAAACCTTTGCTTACGCCTACCCTGTCAAACAATGGCTTGCCGTTAAGGGTAACCTCAACATCATCATCCCATGATAATTTCAGGAACAGTTTGTTAATGTCGTCTGTCTTTGAAACCGTGAATGATCTTCTTATCCAAATATCTTTAGTGCGCCATTTGGTTTTGTCGGTACGGGCGTCGCCAATTGGTGATGAGCCTTCTTTCCAGTCAGCTGCGGCATAATTAGCAGCGGTCCAGTCGCCTTCCGGCTTGGTGAAAGTATATTTTACAGTATAGTCTTTCTCATCTGATGCAGGTAATATGGTACGATATTGCTCGGCATCTTTACCTAAGAAACGGTAATCGGTACCATCAACATTTATTATACCTATTAATGATTGGTCGGCACCGGTCCAGTGTGTGGTGGTACTTTCGGCCAGCTTATCAGAGTTTGACCATACGCTGAAATAAGTATTATGCGTAATCAGCGGGTATGATGGCGCTTTCCTGTCCTGCGCTACCGCGTATTTAATGGTTGTTAAAAGTACTACGATGCCGAATAGCAGATTTTTTTTCATGAATATTATGTTTGAATGTACCGTATAATTGGTTTAATCAGATAACAACTGCCCGTTTAGCGCCGTGCAGTAAAATATTGGCTAATTAACGGCATTTTAAGCTAAATACGTTCATTTATTTTCAATATTGAGCAATCGCTGCCTTTTATCATCCTGACAAATTAAGATACATCTATACCGAATGCTATTGAAAGCAATTACTCTACCCGTATTAAGATAACATTACTTTTATTAACTACTGTATGTACAATATATTGGTGCTTTTTCGGCTCGACCATACATAAGGTGAATTGGTCGCCAAAGTGCAGGCTATTATTTACCTGTATTAAGGTTATTAAATCTGGCAGAGATGTTAATGTAAGCGATCTGAACTTTTTCTCGTCGATGGGAATGCTTTTCTTATAATAGCTGTTCAAATAGATATATTTCCATTCAGTGTTCAGACACGAGCAATTAATAGTAAAGCCCGTAAGCGGGCTATCGTCCAATATAGTTAGTATTCTATAATTTTGAACGCTTGTAGTATCAGCCAAAAAGTAAACCGTATCCGGCTTATAGAGTGGCGAATTTTTAAGCGTTTTATATTGTGCAAATGATGTGCGACCCCATGCCATTGATACCGAGAAAATTAAAATCGCTAACGCCTTCTTCATCACTTTATATCTACAAAAATAAAAAACCGGCGTAGTAACTTTACCCATCTGCGCCGGTTTCAAATCATATTATATCTTTTACTATATCTCTAACTTAATACCACCGCCAATAAACTTCTTATCATCCGGTGAATATCTTGGAACGCTTCCCTCTAATAATTGTAATTGCTGATAAAGGTTCCGGACATTTATAAATACATCCAGGTATCTTATAAATCCAATTGGTTGTAAACGGTAACCCACGTAAACGTTTTGCAGTCTAAGCCCTTGTACCATATCAGTATACACAGCATAATTACCGTTATTGGTTGCTGTCGGCGCGTGGTATACACCACGGTTCATGTCATACATCATGCTAACGCCGGCAAAGGTTTTATTGTAGCTAACCTGTGTGGCAAACCCTGCGGTAATAAGTTCTTTGCCCGGGTAAAATATCCGCAATTGGGTAAGAGCATAATTATTCTTAAAGCCTCTATTAGTCATATAGGCACCGTTTACAGCTGCAGTCCATTTAAATTTGCCGTTGCCGGGTAAAGTAAAGTTTAGGCCTATACGGTGTGTAATAATATTGGCGGTAGTCAATTTTGCACTGTCAACCGTTGGGCCGGTGGTGCTTGCTACAAAATAAGTGGTATTAAACTTTGTATTGCTGTAGTTATAGCTAAGTGTCAGCCCTTTTTTAAACCACGAGTAGGTTAACCCACCCTGTAACTGGTTATAAGTTTGGTATGGGTTTACAGGCTCGCGATAAACAGGTACTGCACCCGCGCTATAAGTTGCACGATAAAAAGGCACTTCCAACAAACTGCCGGTCATATCTTCTGCATACGACATACTGCTTGCGTACGATCCATAAAGAATTATTTTCCTGCGTAGCTGTATCGAGTCGGTAACACCAAAGACCTTCAAAACATCGAAGTTTAAGGATGCAAAAGGCAGTATTTTAGGTGATCTTGAACCATTATACAATGGCGCGTTGGTATGGGCTATTTGTTGCGCACCAACCTGCAGCGATATCATATCGATATAGTTTAACGTAACCGACGGCGTTATTGCCAATAGCTTTTGCTTTGCTACACCACCTACTACATTGGTGTTAGTAACGGTATTAATTATCCGCGTAAGCGCTAACCTTGTGGTATCTTCGGTTTGGCGATATGTAGCGTTGATATTTGCGTTAAATGTAAAATCTTCATTATCGTCCAAAGTGCCCTGGTATGAAAAATCATCTTTAATTATCAAGTTGTTTACTGTCGACGTGCTATCAGTAATGCTGCTTTTTATGCCAAGCGCGTTCGGGTCGGTAACGGTCCAGTTAGCTTTGCTTTCGCGGCGCTGGAAACCGGCGCTTAAGTTATTGGTAAACAGGTCGGCAATATTGCTTTTAAATTGGATGTTACCATAACCCAGGTTTTGGTTGATTGTCCGTTGATCTACCCTATTTACGGTAATGCCGTTGTCAACATCATCCTTGTACAGGTCATTATCCTTTTGCGGCACATAGCCTGCGTTAATGCTTAAGGTATTGGTCTCATCTAATTTAACATCTAAATAACCATTAAATTTAAAGCGGTTACTGGTTACCGGTTTAAAAGATTCATAAACATCCTTGTTCCAATACTGCGGGAACACATTGTGCTGAATATCGACAGAGAGACCTGCCTTTGTATTTTTTGTATTGCTGTAAGCCGATACATAATATTGCTGGTAAAGGTCCGGTGTGGTATTCCCCTTATTTGCTGTGTTGGTGGGCGTACCTGCATTAGTACCGAAATATTTTTTTACCTGGTTAACTTGCCCGGCTGCTATTATACCTTTACTGTTAGGGCCGCCGCGTTTGGTTTTTACCAATACCAACACCTGCGATGGCAATGCGCCATTTAAAACTGTAGCGGCATTTTGTACAATGGTTATCTCATCAATATCGTAAATGCTGTAAGCGTTGATATCCGTGTTTAAAACACCATCAATAACATAGGCAAATTTTTGTTGCTGGCCGTATACACCGTTAAAGTATAAAGTAAGGGCCTCTTTTAAATCGGTAAAGGGCATTTTTTCAAGGTCGGCGGCGTGTATGGTTATGGCCTGGGTAAATTTCTTTTTCATGGTTACGCGCCCCAGGTCGTAAACAGCCGTATCGGGCAGCGATGAATAAATCGGTATAGTTGCTGTGGTATCTGTTTGTGCCTTTGCCGGGTTAAAAAACACGGCTAAAAATAATAGTAAACAGGAAAGTAAAGTTGCTCTCATGCAGTGAGGGTTAAAGGTTTAACTGGTAGGCTAATAATTTTGGTTACCCAAATGTAGTATATATATTACTATAATAATATATATTGATAATTTATACTGGGGGCAATTGGTTGTGTGAAAGGGGATTGAGGGCAACATTTTGTCAATCCTTAGCGATAGCGAAGGATCTTATAAAAATGACAGGTAAGCACCAGGCAGGTGGCGACTTAGTATTCGTATAAAATCCTTCGCTATCGCTACCCTTGACATGTTGCTAATTTAACCTTACTTCATATCATCTAAATATCGCAGTATTATCACACTATATCACGCTATATCACATCATTATCACACGGAATCACACTGAATCACACTATATCACAGCGTATCACACTATATCACAGTGAGTTTTTAATTTAAATAGCTGTGTATTAACAAAATGTAATAAAAATGAAATTAATGCGCTTTTAGATTGAATTGGAATGCCGCAAAAAGTTATCCGCTTTAAAAAGAGCAGGCAGTTGACTATATACAAAAATACAAAATATATCGCAGAAATAAATCGCCCCGGATGATTATGGCAGCAATCATTGCCTTACTATTCACCAATATTTTAAACGCGATTTCCGGGCACAAGTCAGGCTACGACACAAGTCAACGCGCTAAGACTTGCGCCATACAGGACAAACGAAAGGTTTAAGCAGAAATCCGAAAGTGACTTTCGTATATTTGAGTTATGCGTAACTATTTTACAATAGAAACGAATAGACGAAAATGCAAGTGAATGAAATTTAATAAAGACTAAAACAATGATAAACAACAAATTACTAAGAATGGACAATGTCGGCATCGTTGTAGAATCACTTGATGACGCTATTTCGTTTTTCTCAGAGATAGGCTTAAAGCTCGAAGGGCGAGGGACTATAGAAGGAGAATGGGCTGGTCGTGTTACCGGACTTGGTTCTCAGTGCGTAGAGATTGCTATGATGGTTACTCCAGATGGCCACAGTCGACTCGAACTTTCGAAATTTATCACACCTCCTACTATAGCAGATCACCGGACTGCGCCTGTGAATGCCCTCGGTTATCTACGTGCCATGTTCACCGTTGAAGACATTGACGAAATGGTATCCAGGCTAACCAAGCATGGTGCTCAACTCGTTGGAGAAGTGATTCAGTATGAGAACTCGTATCGGCTTTGCTACATTCGTGGAACCGAGGGGCTTCTTGTTGGGCTTGCAAAAGAACTCGGCAAAAAATAAATAGTCGACCAGCATGGACACAAGTCGGGCCATGGCACAAATCAACGCGTTAAGACTTTCATTAGAAGGTCGCTACGCTTCTAAGTTTTAAAAACTAAGTTTAGATTATTGCTAATCAATTCCCTTTCAGGGGGTTAGGGGGCTCCAATCATCCGTCCTAAACGGCCTTGCTGGCAATCCATCTTTATTATATAAGTTTCCCGGCGGATTATCGGCCCAGTTATATCTTACGGCTTCGGGATTGGTAACTCCATCGGCGGTAACTACTATTGTGTTGCCGCTGATGGTAGCTTTTGCCCAAACAAACTTATGGTCGGCCCCGGCAATGCCGAAACCTTTTATTTCAGTACCATCCGCAGATACTACAACATCGCCAACAAGACTGGCTGCGGTAAGCCCTTTATGGATCAAGTCAAAGCTGATGATGATCTTATTGCCATCAACCTTCATCGATTTATAGATCGGACCACTTGCTACAACTTTCTCGCCATAAACCTGCTTGCGGGCAACTAAGGCCAGGCGGTTTCCGGGAATGAGTTTATTCGTAGGGTGTACATCGCCAACCTCACCAACATCGGTAATTACGGCCATGCCGGTATTGGCCAACGCCAATGTTTTTTGCTGACCCTCGCGTACCCACGGCCAGTTATTCTCTGACGGGGTTACCGCCGGTTGCCTAAAGTTTGGTAACTGCTCAAACAGGAACGGGAAATCGCCCTGGCCCCATTTGGCGCGCCAATCGCTTATCATCCGCGGGAAAAGGTCCTTGTATTCAACAGCATCGGCAAGTCGGTCGCCGTTTGTTTCGCCCTGGTACCATATTACACCTTTAATGCCATAGCCTACCAATGGCGCAATTACCCCATTAAAGCAACTTGTGGGCGAGCCGTAACCACCCAACGGATCAGCTGGAGAAATCGGAGCCGGTCGTGATGGTTTTGGGCGAACAGGCGGTGTTTGATTATTTGCTTTTGCTGCAATAACGTCAGCATTCCATTTTTTAATTATTTCGTTATAAGCGGTGCCAACTTCGGCGTTCCATATTTTTAAGCTATCGCGATAAGCGGTTTGCCTTGCAGGATAAGTTGCTGTAGCGGCTTCAAAATTATCAACTAATTTTTGGCGATAATCTACATATTTAGTAAAGGCGGGGCTTTGTGCCAAACCTTCGGCAGTTATCCAGGCCTGCACGGGTGTGCCGCCACGGTAGCTGCCTATCATACCTACTGCAACACCTGTAGTTTTACGTACCTGCTGCGCAAAATAATAGCCAATAGCCGAAAACCCATGCCATGCAAATTTTGGATTTGCCAACACATCCGGCGAGCAAATTACCCACCTTGCGTTTTGCGACTCGGGCGAAGCCGGCTGCATATCATACAGTGGTTGTAATGATAATGCCATCGGCACATAAAAAAAGTGGATCTGCTGGTCGGTAGCGTTAGCTATAGCATCTTTGCCATGCTTTTCGGTCTGGATACCAAACTCCATGTTTGATTGGCCCGATGCCAGCCATACCTCGCCTATCAAAATATTTTTAAAGTTCAGGGTTTCGGTACCATGGGTCAGTTTCATATCGTAGGGGCCGCCTGCCTTATACGATGCCATTTTTACGGACCATTTACCGTCGGCACCCGTGATAGCTTTATAGGTTTTACCCATAAAGGTTACTTCTATCTTTTCACCGGCATCGGCAAGGCCATAAACAGGTACTTTCATACCGCGCTGTAAAACCATGTTATCGCCAAAAATAGGCGACAAATAAAATTTAGCCGAAGCGATGTTGCTGCATAGCAGTAAAATAAACGCATACTTAAGCGCAGACAGAAAAGTTGTTTTCATAATTTATGAAGATAAGAAAGGCCCCGACATAACCAGGGCCTTTTATAATTTTACGTTTTAGTTATTAGTAGCTGCCGACATTGATGGTGGCGCATCAGCAGGGGCACTACCCCAGCTTTTGTTAGGGCGCGAGCCCATTACCAACGTTAACCTGCCGCCTCTTATTAGATCATCATTCACCATCCACGCTTTATTTAATGGCTTGCCATTTAACACTGCCGACTGGATATATTTATTTTTTGCCGACACGTTTTTAGCCTTTACA
>JACMRC010000040.1 GCA_014376655.1 Mucilaginibacter sp.
AGAGATATTAGATACCGAACTGGTTGAAATGAAACGCTGCAAAAGCAATGGCTTGTGCTGTGGTGCCGGGGGTGCCCAAATGTTTAAAGAACCCGAGAGAGGTAATAAAGACATTAACATGGAGCGTATTGACGAGGTAATATCTGTTAATGCACAGGTTGTAGCAGCCGCCTGCCCGTTCTGCATGACCATGTTGAGCGATGGCTTAAAAAACCACGACAAAGAGCAGGATATTGCAGTTTTAGATATTGCAGAGATTACCGCGCGGGCGAATGGATTATAAACCCTTCGATTTAAAATAAAGCAACGCATGTTGCAAACTATCCAATCGCTCCGGCTCCATATTTTTTACCGGGATGGACAGCACGGTAGCCATTGAATCAACATTGCCCTTTTTATCATTATAAGTTTGTACAATGATATCTTCGCCTTTGGCTTTTAGTTGTAGTGTGCCTGTGTTTACTGTGCCCAGGTAATCCATATCCTGCAGGCTATGCAGGTGAAACGAGAAATATTCTTGCTTACCGTTTTGGTAGGTTTTGCGCAGGCGGATAAATGAGTCGTCGGTTAATGCCAGTTCCCACTTTTTGATTTTAGCATCTGATGTCTGATCGAAAGACTGCATCAGGCATTTATTACCCCAGTTTAGCCAGTCCTGGTCGGTCATATCGGCCACGAAGCATAAACTAACCGATGCCATTAGCATAACAGGTAGAAGCAAAGCTATTTTTTTATTTTTTGGCAGAACTGATTTTACCATGACAACAAATGTACAGCCCTAAGATAATAATTTGATAGCTTTGTATATGCAATTTTCAAAAAATTCAAGAGTGTGGGTTTACCAGTCGGACAGAAAGTTAACAGACGACGTGGCAACTCAAATACAGCAACACCTTAATAGTTTCACCACACAGTGGACGGCACACAACAACCAACTTCAAGCCAAAGGCGAAGTGCGCTACAACCGCTTTTTAATATTGATTGTCGACGAAACACAGGCAGGTGCCAGCGGTTGCTCTATTGATAAATCTGTACGGTTTATGCAGGACATTGAGCGTGAGTTCAATATCAACCTGTTTGACAGGTTTAACCTTGCTTACAAAGAAGCTGATGAAGTGCTTTCGTTACCCCGCCACGGCTTTGAGGACCTGCTTAAACAAGGTGCTATAAACACCGATACCATAGTATATAACAACCTGGTGCAAAATCTTACCGAGTTAGAAACTAAATGGGAAGTGCCTTTTAAAAATAGCTGGCATATCCAGCTGTTTAGAGATTTAGTATAATAACTCTTCTGTCATTCTTCGCTACCACGACATTTAGCTAATGTAACCATAGGTCATATCACCTAAATATCGCAGTATTATCACGCGATATCACGCGATTATGCTATGTTTTCACGCGATTATCACACAAAATCACGCGATTATCGCATGAAATCACGCGATATCACAGTTATTTTTTAACTTAAATAGCTGTATATTAATGCATTACTGTAAAAATGTAATTTATTTGCTTTTTGGATTGAATTAAAATGCCGAAAAGTTGGTCGCTTTAAAGATAGCAGCATTTGGCTCTATACAAAAGTACGGAAAATATCGCGGAGATAAAAATGCACCCTATGATAACTCAGCATGTCAACTTACAATTTTATTCTAATACGCTTAAAAATCCATCGGCCCCAACCTGCGCATATTCTTCATGATCAAATATTGACGATGCCTTACATAACCACTTGGGTCGGTTGCCGACCATTTAAGCGGACTCGGAAATATCGACGCTATGGCAGCTGCCTGCGCCCTGGTTAAATTAGCCGCGTCTTTATGAAAATAGGCTTGTGCAGCCGCATTAACGCCATAAATACCGTCGCCCATTTCTATAACGTTAAGGTATACCTCCATAATGCGGCGCTTGCTCCAAAAGATCTCTATCAGCAAAGTAAAGTATGCTTCAAACCCTTTGCGCACCCATGACCGGCCGGGCCATAAAAAAACGTTTTTAGCGGTTTGCTGTGAGATGGTGCTCCCGCCTATCAGTTTATTACTTTTTGAATTTTTTTGGATGGCTTTTTCTATTGCATTAAAATCGAAGCCATGGTTCTCTAAAAAACTTTGATCTTCGGCAGCTACGGCTGCACGTTTCATACCGTCGGCAATGTCATCAAAATCGCGCCATTCTTTATCAATCTTCCAGGGTTTTCCATCAGCCTTTTGCTCAAAGCCACGGGTTAGCATCAGCCATGTCATGGGCGGGTTTACAAACCGGTAAAGTATCACCCAAAATATACTAACGCCAAAAAATAATATCAGGGATAATTTAATAATACGCCAGATGAGTTTACCCAAACCTTTCATGCAACTAAAATATGTTTTTATTTCGGATGTCGAGATGGTCAATTAGATTTTGTTATCCGGCAACAGCCTAATCTAAAAACAAAAAAGCCTCCCTGAAAGGAAGGCTTAACTTTATAAGTTTAATATTTTACTGATTGTCAGGAACGCTTGCAACTTTATAAGCAATATGGCCGCGGTTATCTGATACGGCTTCGTAATAAACCTCATCGGGCGATACGTAGTATTTTTTACCGTTTAGGGTAACGCTACGAGAATTTTCAGGTAAACGATTAACGATATCGCCAACACGCGGGCCCTGGTATTGGTCGGCAGTGTCATCATCACCATCTTCGCGAGCAGTGCTTAAAACACCATCTTTACCGGCAACTACAAATACTTTATCGCCTTTATCATTAATTACGACTTTGTAATAAACACCGTTATACTCAAAAAACTGCTGGTTATCAATCATTATACTTTTGGCACCTTTGGGCAAGCCCGGTACAGCGGCACCAACCGGCGGAGCCGTTACAACATACCCATCATCATACGGGCTATAAAATATACCATTGTTATAGTAGTACATTGATGAACCCATATAGAACGGATAGTACCCGTAAGGCAAAGAGTTTAAATAAAATCCTAATGATGGATAGCCAAAACCATAATAAGCAGGCCTGTAACCAAAAGCTGACCGGTATCCAAGACCTAAGCCAAAACCTACACCGCCACGGCTGCCAATGCTTACACCACCGCTAAAACCGCCACCACCACCGCCGCCGGCCCTGCTAAAGGTTGCGCCGCCACCACCACCACCGCCACCGCCGCTACTTCCACCACTGCTCGCATGCTCGGCACCACGTTGGGCATTAGCATTCAATGCTATTATCATTAACACTGCGCCGGTTAATACTAAACCTGCGGCATATTTATATAACTTTTTCATATTGCTTAAAGAAACATTAACACATTTAAACGGTAAAAAGTATCGGTTTGTTAAACTTTTACTTGCGCCGCTGTTTGTTAGACCAATTACCGTTGAAAAGGTTTAATTGAAGATATAAAAAAATAGTTAAAGTTTAACCAATACGTTCAATCAAATCAGCCGGAAAAATCAGCTTAAAATTACTGCCCAAATCTTTTACAGAATCTACCTCTATTTTAATCTGATGAAAAGCAGCTATCGACTTCACTATTGGCAAACCAAGGCCAAAGCTATCCTGCTGCATAGATTGCCTTACCTTTTTAAAGCGGTTAAATATAAATGGCATATCCTCGGTACTAATACCTATCCCGCTATCGGTTATGTTAACTATTAAGTTGCCGTTCTCACTTTCGGTAGTAATTACAATTTCGCCGTCTTCGCGGTTATATTTTATAGCATTGTTAACCAGGTTAAAAAACAGGTTAAATATTAAAAACTTATTTACGTTTACCAAGATACTATCCTGGGGGATAAGAACATCAAACGTCAGGTTTTTATCTACCAGGCGCACAGAGATCTCATCATTAACCTCCTGCAATAATTCGTTTAAGGAGACCTTATCTTCTTTTAAAAATTGTTCGTTCTCAATCTGCGATATCAGCAATAGTGTCTTGGTAATGCTTTTAAGGCGATTTAGGATCTTCTGCATTTCTAACAGGCGCAGTTTTACCTCATCGTTAATATCCTCCTGCTCAAACATGTTTTCGATCTTTGATTGCAGGATAGATATCGGGGTCATTAACTCGTGCGATGCGTTTGATATAAACTCGCGTTCTTTTTGAAATGCTGCCTCAATAGCTTCTATCATTTGGTGGATACTGATATCAAGATGCTGAAAATCAGAAGTACTGGTTTTAACTTCCTGGTATGATCCAAAATTCGGGAACTTCTGCCCTATCAGCTTGGTTTTAATGATCAGGCCCAGCGGCTTTAATACACGGTTAGTATATAACTGATCGGCCAGGATAGTTAGCAATATCATCCCAATTAAAACGCCAAAGGCAATGTTTTGCAAAGGTGTACTGGTTTCATTAAGGGTTTCTACACTTTTGCCTATCTCCAGCAAATATTTTTCATTGCCTATTTTAAACGTGTGGCTTAGTATGCGGTATTCAATGGTGTCGCGTTCAACCAGGCGTCGTTCGTTCTTTATAGTGTCTACAAAATGCGTGGGGACGGTATCGTTTTCAATGGTAAGGTATTCTTCCTTAAGTGGCAGGTAATAGCTGCCGTAAGTTTCGCCATCGGGGATATAGTTTTTTATACCCTGGGTTTTTACTATCTGCAGAAATTTATTTTTTTGTTTGATAAGGTTATTATCAACGTAATTATGGCTTATTTTTTTAATTATAAACGGCACTAATAACACAAAAAGCACCACTATTACCAGTTTTGATATGGCATTAAACAGGGTGAGTTTTGTTTTTAATTTCAATGCTAAGCGTTCATTTTTATTTTATAACCAAGGCCACGTACGGTCTCCAACCAATCGGGTGCTGCGTGTACATTTAACTTTTTACGAATGTTTTTTATATGCGCGTCTATATAGTTCGAGTCATAATCGTCATTAATAACACTGCCCCAAATGTGCTCGCTTAGTTGCGTACGGGTTAGCGTGCGGTTTTTATGCAGGATGAGGTAGGCTATCAGATCAAACTCTTTTTTGGTAATAGTACTCACTGTGTTATCCTGGCAGGTAATTACCCTGTCGGTAAGGTTTATTAAAAAATCGCCCAGCTCTACAATACTTTGTTTTAAACCAAATTTGCGGCGCATTATAGCCTGCATGCGGCTTTGTAATTCTAACAATGAAAACGGCTTAGGTAAGTAATCATCGGCACCCAAATCAAGGCCGCGTACGCGGTCATATACTTCGGCACGGGCGGTTAATATAAGGCAGGCAGCATCGGGGTTGTTTTTCTTAGCTTCCTTTAATAGGTCAAGGCCATCATAATCGGGCAGGCCAAGGTCTATCAAAATAAAATCATACATGTTGGTAGCTATCTTCTCTGATGCCGAACGGCCATTATAGCATACTTCTGTTATATAATTATGATTGCCGAGGAATATCTCCAGCTCATGTGCTAATGCTTCTTCGTCTTCAATAATTAAAACATTCATACCCCGATTTTAATAAAAAACGTAGAAAAGTGATAAGTTAAGAAAAGATTCGTGTTTATTCTGCAAAGCGCCTTCAACGTTAACAGGTATAGAGTATTTATAAGCTAACTCGAAAGTGTAATGCGGTGTATTATAAGCTATAGGTATTTTAAAGCTATAATTAAGGAAATTTAAGCGCCCGTTATTAACCCCATTTTCGCTTGATTTAATTACTAAACCTTCCTCATGTTCAAGATAATAACGCTGAACAAAATTTTGCGTACCTATAATAACGCTTACCGCGGGGTTAAACGACAAGTAATCCTGATCGGTAAAAATATTGCCTTTAGTTTCAAAGTATCTTGATTGCGATACGGTCATAAAAAAATCGCTTGATTTACCAAACAGGTAATCTAATATTACGGTCGACTTAAATGGCTTCCAGTCATACGCGTTTTTCCAATTAACATCATTTGATGTTGCAGACTCAATAATGCGTTCTTTTTTATTAAATATAAACCGGTTATAGGATATAGAACCCGAGAATTTTTTTGTTGGATGATATAAATAACCACCGCCTAAATCAACCTCATCAACAAACGTGCGGTAGCCTAACAGCCTTAAAGCCGAGCCATA
>JACMRC010000343.1 GCA_014376655.1 Mucilaginibacter sp.
GAAGGGAAATCATGATGCTCATTATGGAAGCCTACGTTAAAGGCAACCACGTTTAGGCCACCGTAGTAGCTATAAGTTTCCTGCTCTACACTATGGGTTAAGTAATGCTCCTGGATCCAGCGTGCGCCAAGCGGGTGCAAACCAACCGAGAAAGAGAAACTCAATAATAAAAACGCTAACGCGTGCCAGCCCATAAAGTAATATATAGCTGCAGTAAACGCCACCTGCACTAACAGGTTAGTCGCTGTCCAGATATCAAATACCTGTATCTCGCGTAATCTTGATAACCTAAACACCTGGAAAAGCGGGTAAAGTAACAACCAAAGCGCTTTACCTAAAAATGAGTTGTTTATCAGCTTTGCTTCCCAACGGTTAGGCAGGTCGGCATCCAACTCATGCACACCCTGGAAAGAGTGGTGCTTGATGTGATATCTTTCAAATGAAATTGAACTCGGGAAAATTTGCGGCATATTAGCTAATATACCTGCCCAACGATTTGCCGAACGGCTTTTAAATAACAACTGGTGCGCGCATTCGTGGATCATTACAAACAAAGCATGATCTGCAAATGCACCCAATAAATAAGCTGCGCCAAATACCAACCACCATGATTGGTCGCGAAGGAACCAGGCTAACACCAACTGGAACGATACCAGGCCAATTATCGCAAATATGGTATTTGGATTTTTACCTATCAGGTTCCGTAGCGAAGGGAACTGCTTTAAGATTTTTTTAGTACGAACGCGATGGGGTTCTGCAACCTCCGAATAAACAAAATCAGTTTTTTTAGCCATAAAATTATTAAGATCAGATATTTTAAGTTGATAAAGGTTACTCTATAACTCAACTCTTCAAAAATAATTATAAAAAGTTAAATATTAGTTATAAAGTTGTTATTGTGAGGGGAATCACTTTATCACATTAATATCACACTCAATCACGCTGTATCACATCATTATCACACGAATTCACACTATATCACACAATTATCGCACGAATTCACGCTATATCACAGTGTTGTTTTTTATTTAAATCGCTGTTTATTAGATATATAATGTAAAAAATATGATTTGCGCCCTGAATTTTCGTCCGCAAAAGTGTGCTATTTAACAGCAGATGCCTTAGTTTATACAATATACAAAAAAAACGAACAGCTTTTACTATATGTTTAGAAGTAAGCTGGTCGTTGATTAATGAAAGCGATTTCCGTATTTTTATTGTTGTTTATAAACAAGCACCTTAAACGTACCGGGAATAGCTTTGCGCGTACCCGGTTCCATGTTTACAACACTTAAATAAATTTTATGGGTTTTGGTATCCAATGCCAATGTTTTAGCGCGATTTTGAGTTGCCAGAGTTTGTACAACGGCATATTTATCAGCCGATTCCTGTTTGATGATTGTAGTTGTTCCGTCACCGTTCGAGCAGAATATCAGTTTGGTTTCAGCATCGTAAGCTACTGCATCAACACCCGCGCCAATAGGCACGGTTGCCACAATTTTGCCGGTGTTAATATCTAAAACAACCATGCTGTTATTTTCGCGCGATACAGAGAATGTGCGTTGGCTTTTGCTATCCAAAGCTATACCGGTAGGTGCGCCTTTTGGAGCCAACGGATAGTTTTTTATCACCTTTAAAGTTTTGGTATCAATAACGTTTACGCTGTTCTTATCCTCTAAATTATTGTAGATCTTTCCTTTACCGTCGCTCACCGCAAACTCCGGCGCACCGCCTAAGGCTATTGTGCCAACTTGTTTAAGCGTATTAGGATCAACTACACATGAGTTATTGGCATCACCGTTAAAGGTGTATACGCGGTCTGAATACGGGTCATACATAATAGCATCTGCACCTTTTGAATCCAGCGGAATAGTAGCAATAGTTTTTAACGATTTCAAATCAAAAGCAACTACTGCGTTTCCACGGCCATCGCTTATAAAACCTTTATTTATTTTATTGTCGATAGCTATACCGTGAATACCTTTTAAGCCTTCTATAACACCAATCTGTGCTTCGGTAGCCAGGTCGACCACGTTAACCATAGTGCCGTGCGAAACATAAAGGCGGTTATTTACTTTGTCTATTGATAAGTAATCATAGCCGCCATCGCCGGTTAAAGCAATGGTTTTATCTAATACATAAGTTTGCGCGTAAGTAATGCCGGCTACCAATAGGGCAGCAGCAGTAAGTAAGGTCTTTTTCATTTTTTGTTGTTGATTTTTGATTTAAATATCTCACTTAATTCTGTAGCAAGATTGTACTTATGCAGTATTGTCTTCTAAATGTTTATGCGGATTAACATCGCCTTTGCGATAAGCAATGCGTAGCATACTTGGCAGCACAATTAACAGCAAAGGCAGGGCAACTAAAAAGCCTCCAATTACCGCTATTGCCAGCGGTTGGTGTAACTGCGCACCTGCACCTATACCCAATGCCAATGGCATTAAAGCTATTATAGCACCCAAAGCCGTCATTAACTTAGGGCGCAGGCGGGTAGATATGGCATAGATAATTGCCTCGTCAACACTTTTCTCTAACGCGCTTTCTTTAAACTGCAGGAAGGTGAAAATGGCGTTCTCGCCAATAATACCTACTATCATTATCAGCCCTGTATAACTACCCACATTTAATGGTGTATGGGTGATAAACAACGCTAAAAAACTACCCGCTATACCTAAAACGGCCACAAATAATATTATAAATGCTATCCTGAATTGTTTAAACAGGAACAATATCACCCCGAAAACCAATAGACTTGATGTGATCAGGATAATCAATAATTCTTTAAACGATTGCTGCTGCTCGGCATAAGCTCCTCCATATTCAACATGGTAGCCCGCTGGCATATTTATTTTGGCAGCAATGTTTTTTTGGATGGCGGGGATAACGGTACCCAGGTCGCTGTTTTCTAAACGGGCGGTTATTACACCCATTGACTGCAAATCCTGGCGATTTATTTCGGCTTCGCCGGCTTGTACGGTTACATCGGCCAACTGGCTGATAGGTACTAACCTACCATTGCCTAAAAATATATTCTGATTCTTAAGAGTTGCTATATTTAGGCTTCGGTTGCCCGGGTAAACCATGCGGATAGGGGATAGCTGCTGTGTTTCGTACAAATTACCTACCACATTGCCATCTAAAGCCGTTTGTGCCTGGAACTGCAGGCTGGCAGGCGTTACTTTATATTGAGCCAGCTTAGTGTAATTTGGTATTATACTTACTGAAGGCCCGGCAATAACAATCCCGTTAAAAACATCCGCGGTGCCTTTAACAGCTGTTACCTGGGCGGCAATTTGTTTAGAAAGATTTTGCAGAATATACTGATCGTTCCCAAAAACTTTTATCTCGATGGGTTGGGTCGAACTCATCAGGTCGCCCAGCATATCACCTATAACCTGCCCAAAATCAACCCGTAGGGCAGGCTGTGTTTTTTCTATCGCGCTGCGGATATCACTGGTAACTTCTTCGGTAGTTTTATCACGTTTCTTTTTAAGCTGAATCAGGTAATCGCCGGTATTGGGTTCTGTAATAAAAAACCCCATTTGTGTGCCTGTACGGCGCGAATAGGCTGCCACATCAGGGTGGGCAGTGATGGTTTTTTCTACTTCGCGCAGCATACGGTCGGTTTCTGCTAATGATGTGCCCGGCGGCGTGTTGTAATCCATTACTATAGCCCCTTCATCCATCTCGGGCAGGAAACCTGTTTGCAAATTACCGGGGATGAATATGATAACGGCAACCAACCCCAATACGATAATAATACTCATGAACGGCCGTAGGATAAAGAACGACACCCAGCGCTGTTTTTTAACTTCGTGTACTTCTTCTTTAGCAGCCTTTTTATTTATAGGTTTATTGCTTGTTAGCAACAGGTAAATAACCGGCAACAATACCCAGGTTACAAAGAATGAGCATACCAGCGTAATGATCATGGTATTGGTCATCACTTTAAAATAAGCGCCCGCCACGCCCGTCATCAGCAAAAACGGAACAAATATTACAATGGTACTGATAGACGACCCAACCATAGCGGGAAATAAATAGTCGATGGCCTTTTTTAACAACTTGCGTGTTGGTTCTTCGGGATGTTCTTCATGGGTGCGATGGATCTGTTCGACCACGACAATAGCATCATCAATTATTAAACCTATGGCAGCGGCAACTGCGCCCAGTGTCATGATATTGAAGGTGTAACCAATTACATATAATACAATCAACGTAAGGCAAAGCGTAACCGGTATGGTTATCAAAATAGCGGCGCTGGCTTTAAACGAACGCAGGAAAATAATAGCCACGATAATAGCCAAAAACAAACCTATCCAAACGCTGTCTGTCACGCTTTTAACACTGTCGTTCACAAAATCGGCCTGGATATAATAAGGTTTTATCGTGACGTCTTTTGGTAATAGCTTTTGCAGGGCCGAAACTTTTTTCGCCATATCGGTAGATAGGTCGATCAAATTAGCATCGGGCTGTTTTATAACCGCTACCAATACACCGTCGTGCCCGTTAGCGTTTATCTTGGTATATTCAATACCCTCGTTAATTTGTACCGATGCAATGTCTTTAAGCTGGATAATGCGTTTGCTATCATTGCTTACTACCATGTTTTCCAGCTGGTCTTTACCAGTTACGGTGGCATCAGTTACGGTTAGGTACAGCATTTTATAATCAGACAAATAACCTTCTGATTTAATAAAGTTGGTTTGGCTTAACGCCGTGCTGATCATATCAGGCGTTAATGACAGCGCCGTCATTTTTTCGCGATTTAGCACCAGCCAATACTCTTTGGTTTTACCACCGATGATCCTGATCTCTGACACACCCGCAACCTGCGATAAAAACGGCTTAACAGTAAATGTTGCCAACTGTTTAAGCTCGATAGGCGAGCGTTGATGGCTCTCTAAAGTATACCCGCTAACCGGTAGGATAGAAGGGTTCATCTTCTCAACCGATATGTTAACATCGGGTGGTAAAGTGTTTTGGATCTTGCTTATTTGTGCTTCTATCTGCTGCTTGCTCAAATCTATATTGGCACTCCAATCCATATAAGCCGAGATCTCGGCACTACCCCGGCTTGTAGTGCTGCGCACCATTTGCAGGCTTGGTACTTGTTTTATAGCGTTTTCTAACGGTTTGGTAACCGTTATCATCATTTTATTTACGGGCTGTAGGCCAGCATCGGCAATTACCTTTATTTTAGGGAATGTAATCTCCGGGAAAAGCGAGGTTTGCAGCTTGGTATAAGCATAAATACCACCCATTAAAATAAGCGACAAAACAAGTAGCAACGGCTTGCGGTAAAAAACAAAGAAGTTCTCTGTTTTGCTTATGCGGGTTTCAGAATTGTTAGGCATCATTGTGTGATCTTTACTTTGGCGGTATCGGCCAAACCATAGTTGCCGGTGGTTATTATTTTATCCTGGGCGGTAAATTTTGGTGACAGGATCTCGATGGAATTAGCCGTCTCTATCCCTTTTTTTACCGGGGTTTTTACCGCTGTATTAGCGTTTATCATTTTCATCACCCAAAATTCGGTCTGTGTTTCGTTAGCCAATACTGCCGACTTTGGCAGCGACTGCGTATTTGGCTTTAATGATTTTACTATACGTGCTTTCGCTATCAGGTTTTCGGGGATTGTA